>JAYVDQ010000643.1:0-3171 GCA_043749325.1 Chloracidobacterium sp.
CGTCAACACGCCCGTCGTGATCACGGATGACTCGGGTCAGCCGCAGCTGCCGCTTCTTGTGCAGTACCCGGTAGAGCGCGGCGGTCACTTCATCGAGACCGCGTATTACATGTCGACGCATCCCGGGCTTATTACGCCCGAGGTCGTCGGCGCCGGACGATTCTACGTCCACAACGTCATTGAGATCGCCCGCGACCAACTGCGAAACAAAGGCTACTCGATCCAGCCCAAGGTCGCCGATATCGCCGAGCGTCTTGCGACGGTCGAGCATGTCGATCATCTGCGTTTTCGCACCGAGTTTCAGCCGAACATTTTTAACGACATCTTCACGCTCTACGCTTTGAACGAGGGCCAGACCTACCGCTACTCGGTCAGCTCGGCCGGTGCGGGAGGCATGGTGCAAATGATCCCACCGACGTACCGCATGATCCGCGAGCATTACCCAAACGCCGCTTTAATGCCCGATTTTGTTGAGGGGATGCGTAATCACGTCAATGCAACACAGGCGATGCTGCTCTATATGCAAATGACGTGGAATGACCTTTATACAAGTCCGACGATCACCGGCGCAATGGCGACCGGAATCGCGACCCAGGAACATCTAATGGCTGCGGGCTATAATTCAAATCCGGCAAAGCTTGCCGGCTATATCAATCGCGGCGGATCGAACTGGACAAGCCTCATCCCGCGCGAAACTCAAATATATTTGCAGATCTGGGATTCGCTCGAACGAGCGGTCACGATGGCACCGCGAAAACAGTAAACGGAAAACCTTATGCGAAAAGGGCGGGCTCCAAGCCCGTCTTTTTTATTCGTCCAGGGTTTCTGCCGGCACCGGCGTACCAGAACCGACTTTTGCGACCTCAGCTTGAACATCGGCAAATTTTTTGCCGACAAGATTCCCGCCCGCAAAAAACGGATCATTCGTCACCTCAAATACGCCAAACGGCGGTGGGATAAACGACTCCATCTGTTCGCGCGTTTCGAACTCGATCTTCGCCATGTTCAGCCCCCAGAGGTCGCCGAGATAAACATCAAAGGCGAATGACACGCGGTCAAATTCGTGAAAATAACGGTTCTTCCGGATCTCCCGGCCTTCAAACTGTTCAAACGCCGCGTATTCCGCGTCGTTCAGATGTATCTCAGCCAGTTTGGTAACCGCAAATTCTCCGACGACGATGGAAAATCTTTGCTGCAAAATGCGCGTCCAGGCCTTTGAATATGGATCGCGTATAGAACGAAGCCGCATTCGGGTGTTTTCGATATAGTTGTCAAAGAGCTGCAAATGGCTGCTCGCCGGGGTCAGCGGCTCCGGCAGGCCGTCGATCAAGAATAATCGGTGCAATTCGGTTTGAGCGGTTTTGTTCATTTTCTTCAAATTTATTATACTCGTGCCTTCGATAAATTTAGGAGAGCCAAAATTATGCAACGCAATTTTTTTCTGTTTGTATTGATAGCCGTCCTGTCCGCAATGATCGCTGCGTGCGGCGGCGGAACGACCCCGACAAATTCGGGAAACGGGAATACGGTCGCTAATAATTCGAACGATCCGACCGCGACGACCAAGCCCGCCAACGAGCCGACGACCAATAACGCTCCAACGCTGACACCGGTATTCAAGGCATATTGCGACGCCTGGGTCAAAAACGACGAGGCCGCCCTGCGTAAGGTCTATTCGTCGGATACGCTCAAAATCTTCGAACAGCAAATGAAAGAGGAAAAAACAAAGAGCCTGATCAAATTACTGGAAGCCGAAAAGGTTTCGGGCACGCCTTGTGAGGTTACGAACGAAGAGATTAATGGTGACACAGCCGTGGGCAAAATAATGTCGAATAAATTCCCCAACGGCATTAAGATCGTCTTTGTAAAGGAAAACGGCGATTGGAAAATAACCAACAGGAGCCCGTCTCTTGAGGCCGCAAAACCGACCGTTACAAATTCAAACACGGCAAAACCAGCGGAAAAGGCTCCGGCGACCACGGCAGGCAACAAAAAATAAAAGCCATGTTGCGTGGAGTTGAGGAATAGACCATGGCCGGATAAATCTCTGGCCTTTGCTATTCCAAACTTGCATTCTGAGATAAAACTGGTAATATTTCGATCTTGTTTGAAGAGATAGAAAGATCTTTTACAAACAATGGACCGGATCAAACTTTAAAGACAGGAAATCATTGAAATGAAAATAAAATTAATTCTTACACTGGGCGTTATCGCTCTCACGATCGGTTTCGTCGGCTGCGGCGGCGGGACTGCTAACACAAACAAGACGAATACAACGGCAAACACAAATGCCAATGCGAACAAGCCGGCGTCGACGCCTGCACCCTCTAACGCCAACACAGAGAAAACTGATTCGGGATCAAATGCCGAACTCGATTTCACTCTCGTTAACAAGACCGGATACGCCATCAAACAAGTTTTGGTTGGCCCGACCTCAACGAAAGATTGGAGCGATGATATGGACGTTTTGAAAGGTCGGACATTTGGCGACGGCGCAACGATGGATATCAAATTTCATCCGAAAGCTACCGCGGCGAAATGGGACATCAAGGTCGAATGGGCCGACGGTACCGGCAGCGAAGAATGGCTTGACCTGGATCTCACCAAAATCGAAAAAGTTACTTTGAAATACGACAAGGCGACGGACAAGACCACGGCCGTGATCGAATAACGGCCAGGCCTACGAGCATTGTAGAGGCCGTCTGAAAGGCGGCCTCTTTTTCATTTTGAACTAACCAACCCGGCTATGCGGTTTCGTCTTTGGCCGTGTCCGGACGCCAGGGCGGGAGAATAACGCGAGCGGCCTTTTCCTTCTTAAAGCCTAATGCCCAGTCAGCCTGCATCAACGTGTGGATATCGCGTGTCCCTTCGTAAATAACCGCTGCCTTACAATTACGCAGATATCGCTCGACCGGGTAATCGTTCGTGTAGCCGTTTGCCCCGTGAACCTCGATCGCCATCGACGCGGCGGTCTCACTACGAATCGTCGCCTGCCATTTGGCAAGGCTGGCTGCTCTGGCCGAAGGCAAACCCTGATTTTTTAAATAGCCGGTCTTCAACCACAGCAGATGTGCCATCTCGTAATCGGCTTCCATATTCGCGATCTTCTGTTTTACGAGCTGAAAATTGGCAATGGTCTGCCCTTGTACCTCGCGTGTATTGGCATACGCG
>JAYVDQ010000644.1:0-5536 GCA_043749325.1 Chloracidobacterium sp.
GGTAAGCTCCTCGGTCCTCGAGGGCTCATGCCAAATCCGAAAACAGGAACGGTGACGATGGACGTGAAAACGGCCATTGAAGAAACCAAGGCGGGTAAGGTCGAATACCGCGTCGATAAGACTGGCGTTATTCACTCGCCGGTCGGCAAAGTGTCGTTTGACGACGCTAAATTAGCCGAAAACACCAAGGTCCTGATCTCGGCTGTCATGAAGGCAAAGCCGACCACCGCCAAAGGACGTTATCTAAAGAAGATCAACCTGGCCGCAACCATGAGCCCCGGCGTATTGCTCGATGAGCTTGCGTACGTTTAAACGGAGGAGCGAGAAAAGAAATGAAAACAAGAGAAACAAAACAAAATGATCTGGTCGCCCTCACGGAATCGCTGCAGAATTCTACATCCGCGATGGTCGTCAGTTTTTCGGGCGTGACCGTCGCTAAGGATCAGGAATTTCGCAAATCGCTGCGTGAAGCAGGTGCGAAATATGAAGTTGTAAAAAACACTCTGGCCCGTATCGCCGTCCAGGGCACGCAGTTTGAAGAAGCAAGCGAGTTCTTCAAGGGTGTGACCGCGATCGCGTGGACCGACAGCGATCCCATTGTTCTTACGAAAGCAATTTCGAAGTTCATGAAGGACAACGAAAAGCAATACACGTTCAAGACCGGTGTTATCGATGGAAAATTGGTCGATCTCACGCAGCTGACGACGATCGCAAACCTGCCGTCGAAAGACGAGCTTATAGCGAAATTGCTGTTCGTTCTTAACAGTTCGGCTCAGCGGATCATTACGGTTATCAATGCCGTGCCGCGTGACCTGGCAGTTGTGATCAAGCAGATCGGGGAAAGCAAGCCGGCATCGGCAGTAGCCGCGGCACCGGCGGTCGAAGCAAAGGCTGAAGAGCTATCGGCGGCTCCGGCAATCGAAGAAGTGACACCTGCGGAAGCAGAGGTTTCGGCTGAGGCCCCGACAGCGGAAGAAGCGCCTGTAGAAGCCGCGGCCGATACGACGGAAGCGGTCGCCGAACCGGCAGATGAGGCACCGGCAGTCGAAGCTGAAGCTGCTCCGGCTGCGGAAGTTGCCGAACCTGCGGAGGAAGCTCCGGCTGAGGTCGAGGCAGCAGCGGAAGAAACCACTGAAGCTGCAACTGAAGAAGCAACCGAACCCGCCCCCGAAGCAGATGCTGAGGAAAAGGCGGAATAGAAAAATTTTTTGAGATCTGCTATTTCAAATTTGAAATTTTGATTTTAAATTTGTCGCGGCAAGATTAAAAAATATTTGAATTTCGGATCTAAGATTTGAAATTTGAAAAGCCGTACTCAAGGAAAACGAGCGAGGACGATTTGTCAGGTCGTTCACGCGGCTCGGACCGAAAAAGAAAGGTGATGCAACCCGTTCTTTTTAAGTCCCGTGGGTTCTAGCGGCTGACAACTAAGGCGTTCGTGGTTGATTATTAGTGGTTTGTTGCAAAAACAACGAACAACGAACAACGAGCGACGAACGAGCAATTAACACAGAACCCTTTTGGAGGAATAGATAAAAGTCATGGCAGTTACAAAAAATGATGTGGTTGAGTATTTGAAAGGAATGTCGCTTCTCGAAGCGTCTGAATTGGTCAAGGAACTCGAAGAAGTATTCGGCGTTTCGGCGGCCGCGGCAGCCCCGATGATGATGGCGGCTGGTGCCGGTGCGGGCGGCGACGCTGCCCCTGCTGCAGAGGAGAAAGACTCGTTTGACGTCATTCTCACCGCAGCAGGCGGCAACAAGATCGCTGTTATTAAGGTCGTTCGCGAAGTCGTCGCGGGCCTCGGCTTGAAAGAAGCCAAGGACATCGTCGATGCAGCCCCGAAAGCGCTGAAAGAAGGCGTTTCCAAGTCCGAGGCCGACGAGCTTGCAGCGAAATTGACCGAAGCCGGAGCATCCGTCGAGATCAAATAGTGGTTTTTAACGCAGAGATCGCAGAGGACGCAGAGACAACTTCTCTTTTGACCCTGCGTTCTCAGCGACCTCTGCGTTTAAATCGCTTCTTGTCGCTCTTGCAAGGGTAAATTTTTATTGTTATACTAACTGGTTCGCGCCCTGTCTTAATTAATCGGGACGCGATGACTGGTTTGGTTGGAATCGGAAACGCCTTTATTATCAATAGTTTCCGAATGTTATAGTCGCGGCATTTGTCGCAAACAAGTGGAGAGTGAGTGTCTCGTTTCGGCACGCTCGAAAAACTAGAATTAGGCAATTACTGCTGAAAAGCGGTCTGGGTAAACTTTACCCTCGACCGCGTTTGCCGTCTTTATCGCGACCGATTTTTTGGGAGATTTTCTTTACGGGAATCGTAACAGCAAACCTCACGAAAATCAACAAGTATTTATAGCCCGCTATTAATTATATGATCAACAATCCTCTACAAAGCAGTTCAACCGGACTTGGGAAACGCACAAGCAAAGCACCCGAACGGGTGGATTTTTCGAAGATCTATACCTCGGCGCAGATCCCAAATCTTATCGAGGTCCAACGCGAATCCTATAACAGGTTTTTGCAGATGGACCTTATTCCCGAGGAACGCGATTATGTCGGCCTACAGTCTGTCTTTGCCTCGATCTTTCCGGTCTCGGATTTTCGCGAGACCGCAATGCTCGAGTATGTCGAGTATCAGATCGGCAACTGGCAGTGCAAATGCGGCAACCTCGAGGGCCTCGAGCATCTGCGTGCAAATTGTAAGAATTGCTCGGCCAAGATCAAGGTCGATCCGTTCAATCCGGCTGAGGTTTTGTGTAACAATTGCGGCACCTTCAACGCCGTCCGCCCTAATCTTTGCAACAACTGCGGTGAGCCGGTTGGCCTCAAGCACAAGCACGATCAGCAGGAATGTCAGGAACGCGGAATGTCGTACAGCGTCCCGCTCAAGGTGAAAATTCGCCTGACGGTTTATGACAAGGACCCGGAGACAAACGTCTCGACGATCCGCGACATTAAGGAAGAAGATGTATTCTTCGGCGAGATCCCGCTGATGACCGATAACGGCACGTTCATCATTAACGGAACGGAGCGCGTGATCGTATCGCAGCTCCATCGTTCGCCCGGCGTGTTTTTCAAGGGCGACCGCGACGAATATCTGGCAAAGATCATCCCGTACCGCGGTTCGTGGGTCGAATTTGAATACGATCAGAAGGGAATCCTCCACGCCCGCCTCGGCAAGCGAAAGATCATCGCCACGGTCTTCTTAAGGGCATTGGGCCTGTGGCTCAATCCACAGATCGACATGAAAACCGTGTCGGACAGCATTCTTGAGGAAGTCGTTAAGAACGCTGAGTATTCGAACGCGAATGTACTTAACCTCTTCTATGCCACGGACGAAGTTATTGTCGAGAAAGGCAAGCTCTTCGTAAAGGTGCCCGAAAGCGGCGAGACACATCTCGTCGGTATGCGTGCCGAAGAGGACATTAAGGATAAGAAAGAGGAAGTTACGCGTAAGGGCAAAAAGATAACCAAATCCGCGATCGCCGATCTTCGCCGTATGGGTAAGGACAAGGTTGAGGTGTCGGCTGCCGATTTCGAAACCGTGTACGCTCTCGAAGATGTCGTCAACACCGACACCGGCGAGGTCATCATCGAGTCGAATACCGAGATCGTTCCCGGCAAGCTCCAGCAGATCATCGAGGAAGGCATTTCGAGCTTTAAGGTCTTTTTCCCCAAACGCGACATTATCGGCGAGGTCATAGCATCGACGCTGAGAAAGGACCCGATCTCAAAGCCGGTCGATGCGCTGCTTGAGATCTATCGCAAAATGCGTCCGGGCGATCCGCCGACCGTGCCGACAGCATACCGTCTGTTAGAAGGTATGTTCTTCGACACACGCCGCTTTGACCTGTCGCGTGTCGGCCGTCTGAAATTTAACATCAAGATGGGCCGCCCTGAGCGCGACCGCATTACCGATCAGCTGCTTGATCCAAAAGATTTTATCGAAGTAGTGAACTACCTGCTTCGGATGAAGAAGGACAGTGAAAATTTTGGCCAGGATGATATCGATCACCTCGGCAACCGCCGCGTCCGCGCGGTGGGCGAGCTGCTCGAAAATCAGTTCCGCATCGGCCTCGAACGCATGGAACGCGCGATCAAGGAGAAGATGTCCATTCAACAGGATATGTTCACCACGATGCCGCGCGACTTAGTAAATGCCAAACCCGTGACGGCCGCCGTCCGCGAATTCTTTGGCTCGTCGCAGCTTTCGCAGTTTATGGATCAGACGAATCCGTTGTCGGAAATTACGCACAAACGCCGCTTGTCGGCGCTGGGACCAGGCGGTCTTTCGCGTGAACGCGCCGGATTTGAGGTTCGCGACGTTCATCCGACTCACTACGGCCGCATCTGTCCGATCGAGACGCCTGAAGGCCCGAACATCGGCCTCATCTCGTCGCTCTCGTGCTTTGCCCGGATCAACGAATTTGGCTTTATCGAATCGCCTTACCGTAAGGTCGTCGATGGCCGCGTGATCGAGTACGTCCGTATCCACAACGGCGGCGACACGAAATTTAAGCCCCGCGAGCACGTGCCTCTCGAGGACGTCGAAGCGGCGAATAAAAAGATCAAGGGCGGCCAGCTTGCCGACTTTGAGCCGTGGCCGTTTTACCTGACGGCTTGGGAAGAGGACAAATGGATCATCGGCCAGGCGAATATCGAGCTTGATGCCAAGGGCAACATCGTCAACGAGCGTAACGCCGCCCGGCAGAAAGGTGAATTTATCACAGCCGACCGCATGGACACGCAGTACATGGACGTGTCGCCTAAGCAGCTCGTTTCGGTTGCCGCATCCTTGATCCCGTTCCTTGAGAACGATGACGCTAACCGAGCGTTGATGGGCTCGAACATGCAGCGTCAGTCTGTGCCTCTTCTATGTGCCGAATCGCCGTATGTCGGCACCGGTATGGAAAAGATCGCGGCCCGCGATTCGGGTGCTGTGGTCATCGCCAAACGTAATGGCGTCGTCGATTACGTCGATTCCGAACGCATCATCGTCAAGGCCGATCATCAGGTCGATGGCACGATCTCGCGTGAGGTGACGGCGGATATTTACTCGCTCGTGAAATTCAAGCGTTCGAATCAGAACACTTGTATCAACCAGCGTCCGATCGTCCAGGTCGGCGAGAGCGTCAAGAAAGGCCAGGACATTGCCGACGGTCCGTGGACCGACCGTGGCGAACTCGCTCTGGGACGCAATGTACTCGTGGCATTTATGCCGTGGCGCGGTTACAACTTTGAGGACGCGATCCTCGTTTCCGAGCGGCTTGTTAAGGACGACTATTATACGTCGATCCACATCGAGGAGCTTGAGATCGAGGCCCGCGACACAAAACTCGGCCCCGAGGAGATCACGCGTGACATCCCGAATATTGGCGAGAACATGCTTCGCGACCTCGACGAATCGGGCATTATCCGTATCGGTGCTCAGGTCAAGCCTGGCTCGGTGCTCGTCGGTAAGGTTACGCCAAAGGGCGAAACTCAGTTGACCGCTGAAGAAAAACTGCTTCGTGCGATCTTCGGTG
>JAYVDQ010000645.1:0-3412 GCA_043749325.1 Chloracidobacterium sp.
GAGCAGCACCGAATTCGAAGGCAAATACACAGTCGGCGACACCTCGTGTATCGTAAAACCCGCAAAAATGTCATTTGAGGTCCGCTGGGCCAAAGGCAGCGGTGTCGAGATGTTTTTCTCAAAAGACAGCGTGACCTTTGAATCATCGCCCGACAAAGGCGAGCCCAACAGATTTGTATTCGACGACGAAGACTACAACACCGGCAAATTCCTCCGCGCCGACGGCAAGCCATTTCCTGTAAAACGGGCGAAATAAAATTTACGTTAGGATGTTATTGAAAGGCGGACTCGATTGAGTTCGCCTTTTTGTTTGGGCTGACTATTCCCACTCGATCGTGCTCGGCGGCTTAGACGAGATGTCGTAGACGACACGGTTAACGCCGCGGACCTCGGATGTGATCCGAGACGAAACGGCAGCGAGGAAATCATGCGGCAGACGCGCCCAGTCGGCGGTCATGCCGTCGGTGGAGGTTACGGCCCGCAGGGCGACGGTTTTTTCGTAGGTGCGAAAATCGCCCATTACACCGACCGATTGGATCGGGAGCAGGACGGCGAAGGCCTGCCAGACGTCGCCGTAGATACCGAAATTATGGAGTTCCTCGATGAAAATGAGATCGGCTTTTTGGAGCAGCTCGACCTTTTCAGGGGTGATGTCGCCGAGTATCCGGACGCCGAGGCCCGGGCCGGGGAAGGGGTGTCTCCGTAATATCTCGTCGCGAATTCCAAGGTCTTTACCTATAAGCCTTACTTCATCTTTGAATAATTCTCTTAAAGGTTCGATCAGCTTGAGGTCCATCTTTTCGGGCAGGCCACCGACGTTATGATGCGATTTGATTGTAACGGACGAGCCGCGAAGGCTGACTGACTCGATCACATCCGGGTAAAGCGTGCCCTGAACGAGCCATCTTACATCGCCGATCTTTTTCGCCTCCGCGTCAAAAATATCGATGAACTTGCCGCCGATGGCTTTGCGTTTTTGTTCGGGATCGGTCACCCCGGCGAGCACGGCGTAAAAATCAGCGGACGCATCGACGCCTCGAACATTTAGATGAAGATTGTCCTTATAAACTTGCAGCGTGTCCTCAAATTCGCGGTAGCGGAGCAGGCCGTTATTGACGAAAATGCAAGTTTGCCGCATCCCGATCGCCTCATGAACAAGAACGGCCGCGACGGTTGAATCGACACCGCCCGACAGGCCGCAGACGACGTTATCCGTCGGCCCGACGATGGAACGGATCTTTTCGATCTCTTCTTTTATAAATTGAGCGGGCGTCCAGTCGCCTTTGCAATGACAAATTTCAAATATGAAATTTCTGAGAATTTCCTTTCCAAGCGGCGTATGCGAGACCTCAGGGTGAAACTGAACACAATAAATATCGCGTTCCGGATTTTCGATGGCGGTCGGAATGTCTTCGCTGGTCGCTACGGCAAGAAAGCCGCCGGGCAGCCGCGTCATATGGTCGCCGTGGCTCATCCAGACGTCGAGTTCGAAGGGAAGCTCATCAAACAGAGCGGTCTTTCCGCTCAACACTTTTACCTTTGCGTGGCCGTATTCACGTCTCGCGGCCGGCTCTATGGCACCGCCGAGATCGGCGGCAACAAGCTGCATTCCGTAGCAGATGCCGAGGATCGGGGCGTCGATCTTCTCATAAAAATCAGCCGATACACGCGGAGCGTCCTCATCCGTCACGCTCGAAGGTCCGCCGGACAGAATGACGCCTTTCGGCTGTTTGGCCGCGATCTCGTCCGTCGACAGGTGAAAGGGATGGATCTCGCAGTAAACGCCCTGCTCACGCACACGCCGCGCGATAAGCTGAGTATATTGCGAGCCGAAATCGAGGATTATTATGGTTTCGTGGTGCAAAGGGTCTCTCCGGTCGTGGTGTAAAGGAAAGATTATACGTGGAATACTGCGTAATGTCAGAACCGGGAACGCTTGGGACCCGATCCCTACTTCTTAACTTTCGCGACTGACGACGAGATCAGCTCCTCAAGCACATTTTCATCCACGTCCGAAATCTTTTTTATGTGCAGACAGCCGCCTGCGGCCTTGTGTTTGCCGAGCTTAGCGAGCAGCTCGGCCTGTTTTGGGGCACCATTTAGCACATAAAGCGTGAGGCTCGTCTTTCGCGGGGAAAACCCTGTGATGAGCCAGTCGAGTTCGCCGCCGTCGCTGCGATACACCTTGCGGTGGCCAAACCCAACGATCGTGGTCCCCCACATTTTTGGTGGCTCGCCGGTCACTTTCTTGAATATCTCAAGCACGCAAAGCGAGTCCGCGCGCCGCTGTTCGTCGGCGACCGCCGCGAGGAAATCCTCGACACTCGCGTCATTTTCCGAAGTCTTGATCTCGACCTTTTTCGCCATTGCTACATAGCCTCCATACGCTGTTTTAGATAGTCTTTGACGACCAGCGTCGCCTTACAATCGTCCTCATTATACTCCAGTACACGGTTGAGCAAGGCCTCGTCCCCGGTCGTGAGGTAATCGTTGTACCACTGGATCGACAGGGCCCCTGAGGGGGTTTTATCACGCCATTCAAATTTTAGGTGCTTTGCGATCGCTTTGATGCCGTAGCTTCCCAAGGGCCAGTCCGTCATTTTGGTAACAATTGCGTAGAGGTCGATAACGTTCGGGTGGTCAAATATCGCATCAAGATCGGCCTCGCCGATCACGTCGGGGTATTTCTTCTGCAAGCGGCGATAGGTCGATTTTTCGTACGACGAGTAATAATAAACGGCCACGTCCGCCGCGTCGAAAGACTGGATGAAGTCGATCGATCGTTTCCAAAACTCGCGTTCGTTCGCCTCCGATATCTCGGTCGCCGTGAAATGGACGAACCTTTCGCCGTCGCGGTCACGAACCCAAAAACCGTGCAGGTAAACAAAATCCTGCGTTGGGTCGGTCTCGATGTCGAAGAAAAGCTCGGTCGAAACCTGGGGGAAATCGAACTTTTCATAGATTAAGGGTTCGCCATTCGTTTTCATCAATCGGCTGCGGGTGATGATCTTGGCGATCGTTGATTCGCCGAGGCCTTTGAGAAACGACTTGTCGGAACGTTTGCGTTCGAGTATGGCGTCGGCGTTTTGAGCGAGCAGATCGTCAATCTTACCGGAGTCGAGATCGCGACGGATCGTATCGCGAACGGTCCGCCCAACATAGAAAACCTGCGTCAGGTCGTCATTCTCCTTTGCCCAGGCCTTACAGGATGCGTACCAGCCGCAATCTTTGCATGACCCGCACATCGCCGGATCGGTTCGCAGCTCATCGCGAAGCGCGGCCTCGACATCCTCACGGACGCGAAGGTAAAGCTCCCACATCGTTTCCGGGGTACGAGCTCCCAACGGAGCGTTCAGATCGTATGCGACGCACTCCCCCGTTTTGTCGATGACAAATGCCCGCCGCGACGAAT
>JAYVDQ010000646.1:0-5082 GCA_043749325.1 Chloracidobacterium sp.
GAAATCACGGCCACCCAGGGGTTCGTCCGGCGCGGTGTCGGAAAAAATGGTCTGATATTCCGGGTCATCGACCGAAACGACCTCGATCTCGGGGCCATCGGAACTCGGCACGTATTCGGGGGCCGATTCTTTTTCCTCGAGCAGCAGGTCGGTGAGCGTAGACGTTTCGACCGTATGGGAAGCGTTCAGATCGTAGGCCGCCGACGAGCTTTCGATGTCATAGGAAACCTGCGGCTCGAGATCTAGTTCAAGCAGCGGATCGGGTTGAAAAACAGGCTCCGGATCGGGTGTCATTATCACGTCGGGGTACGGCGTTCCTAACTCGGCGGTATATGCAGATGCGACAGCCGGCAATGGTTGCGGTACGCGGATCGAGCCATCGGAATCGCCGATAATCGGGCGGATCGTCACGTTAAATCCGGCCGCGGATTTTTGCACTGTGAAATTAAAATTGCCCAAGTTATGCGGGTGGACGAACTCGATCTCGGAGTTGTGCGGCAACGACGATTTTACGTGGGCCGGTATCAACGGGAAGACCATAGTGCTGATCTGTGTGCCCAAAAGCGGTGTATTTGCCACGTCGCTGGTGCGGTTTTCGGCGACCAGATACGGATTTTTGTTAGGCTCAAGGCGCAGTTCGTCACTGCACGATGAGAGGAGCGTTTGGAGGTATTCGTTTAACTTTTCCATATATTTTGGATGTTATTCGGCCCAATTTGTAGATGATTGTGTCTGTTCTGCGTTAAAGACCGACGGGGGCGGGAGAGGCCCAACAAAAAGGATATCACAGTTAAACCATGTTTGTCACAAACTTTTTAGGCGATCCATTTACTGGACCACGAGGTCACGGCCGGGTTCGACGTGCAGCCTATGGCTATGCCGCTGTTCTCCATGGCGTAAAGAAGCAGAGATGATCGCGGTCATGGAAAAATAGATATGGGCATGCATCGGATTCATATGCCCACGGCGAGCGACCCGAATTCCCCGTGGGCGTTCCTTCCTCAGGGGGGCGCCTATTACATGGGCTTTGCCCGATTTGTTGGATGCGGTATAGCACACAAATACAAGAGCTGTCGGAAACACAGGTTCCAAACAGCCTCAAAGCTTGATTAGATCGTGTCTCTTACGGATTACGATATGTGCGACGCGCGCGCCTGTAATGGTTTTTCGGTCGCTGCTTATGTGTAACTATGGCGCCCGTTCCCGCACCGGCACCGGCACCTATGAGTGCACCCTTTTTGCCGCCGATCAAGCCTCCGACGATCGCTCCGCCAGCGGCACCACCGCCAATATTGACCAACTTACGGTGACGTTGGTAATAATTTGGCTTCTTGTAATAGTATTGCGACGTGGCTCGATGACGCCGATGACGCGCATGACGGGTCTGTGCAGAAGCTGTTGTCGCGGCTGCTAGCGGGAGCATTATCGCGAATACTATGGCCATTAAAAGAACTATTATCGATTTCTTAAACATAATGTTTTGTCTTCTCCCAAGATAATGATTCCCATGATAGCGCTGCGGGCAGGGGATCGTATGTACGCTACCACACGTTAAAGCGTGACGAACCGATCCAGTAAGGGAAACAAATACTGATAACAATTTATGGGTTAGATGTACTACTGACAAAAGAAGCTGACTATTAAGAAGTCCAACGCGTTTTCCGTCAGGGAGGGTGGAAATCGAATTGGAAAACCACCTTCCTTTTTCTTCCGATTCGCCTTACAAGGCCTTAAATAGTCATCGACTCGCGGTATTCACCCCATACCGAGCGGAGCCGGTTCCTGATCTCGCCAACCGTGAGATGGGCTTCGACTGCCGTGAGAATGCGTGGAAGCAAGTTTTCTGTACCGCGGGCGGCATCCTCAATTGCCGTTAGAGCATTTTCGGCCGCCTCTGCGTTTCGTTTTTCACGCACAGCCCGGGTTCGGGCCACTTGTTCGCGTTCCAGCTTTTCGTCGATACGCAGGACCGTGATCGGCACTTCCTCCTTTGTCTGAAAACTGTTCATTCCCACCACGATCGCATCGCCGGTCTCAACCGCACGTTGATATTGATAGGCAGCTTCCTGTATCTCGTTCTGAACGTAACCAGTCTCGATCGCCCGCAGCATGCCGCCCATCGCATCAATCTTTTCAATATAATCTTTGGCGATATGCTCAAGCTGGGTGGTCAGTTCCTCGATGGCATAGCTGCCTGCAAGCGGATCGACCGTATCGGCGACGCCGGATTCGTGGGCGATAACCTGCTGCGTGCGAAGCGCGATGCGGGCGGCGTTTTCGGTCGGCAGCCCAAGCGCCTCATCGAGCGAATTCGTATGCAGGCTCTGCGTGCCGCCCAGCACGGCGGCGAGGGCCTGTATTGTCGTCCGTACAACATTGACCTCCGGCTGCTGTGCCGTCAGCGTCGAACCGGCCGTTTGGGTGTGAAATCTCAGCGTGAGCGACCTCGGATCTTTCGCTCCAAAACGGTCTTTCATTATCCGCGCCCACAAACGCCGGGCCGCACGAAATTTACATATCTCTTCGATCAGATTATTGTGCGAATTAAAGAAAAACGAGAGTCGCGGAGCAAAATCATCGACCTTCAGGCCAACGCCAATGGCCGCATCGACGTAGCAAATACCGTCCGCCAACGTAAACGCCAATTCCTGTGCTGCCGTCGAGCCAGCCTCGCGAATGTGGTAGCCGGAGATCGAGATCGTGTTCCAATTCGGCACCTCAGCAGCACAATACGCAAAGGTATCGGTGATCAGACGCAAGCTGGGTTTCGGCGGATAGATGTACGTCCCACGGGCGATATATTCCTTGAGGATGTCGTTTTGGATCGTCCCCGACACCTTGTCAAAGCCGACATTCTGCCGCTTTGCCACCGCCAGATAAAGGCATAAAAGCATTGACGCCGTTGAGTTTATGGTCATCGATGTCGAGACCTTATCCAGCGGAATGCCGTCAAACAGCGTCAGCATATCGTCAAGGCTGTCAATGGCGACGCCGACCTTGCCGACCTCGCCGGCGGCCAGCGGATCGTCCGAATCGAGCCCGATCTGAGTCGGCAGATCAAACGCGACGCTCAAACCCGTCGTGCCCTGCGAAAGCAGATATTTGTAGCGTGTATTCGACTCTTCGGCGGTCGCAAAACCGGCGTATTGCCGCATTGTCCAGAATTTGCCGCGATAGAGATTTCGCCGGACACCGCGTGTATACGGAAACTCTCCCGGTTCCCCGAGATCGCGTTCGTAATCCACCGGCGTCGTGTTCGCGGGGTTGTAATCGTTGGGTAATTCGATACTCGACGATGTCTGAAATTTCTCGCGCCGCTCTGCCATAGCGAAACTAGATTAGCACGAGAGAGCCAAATCACTCCTCTCCGCTGAGGATACAAAGATTCTCGGGGACGGCTCCGATTACCGAAGAGAGGGTGATCCTACGGTCGAATGTTACAAGATGGCCACCGTTTTTGACCGCCAGGGCCAGCAAATATATATCCGTAAGCTGTCGGGGCGTTGCAATAAGCTCTCGTGAAAATATTTCTTTGTCACCGAACGAGATGCTATCGGGCCAGAATTGGTGGTCATTTCTATCGATAAATGCGCTTAGCATTTCGATGCAGTCGCGGGGAGTGAATCGGGTATGTGGACTGTAACGGGAGCCGGACGTGATACGAATGAAACCATTCTCTGAGATCGGGCAGCTTGCCCAACCTTTCGAGCTGTTCTCGGACCACCACGCGTGGGCCCGTTCGCCGTGAATGTGGCTCGGATCATGGAGAGCAATGATCACGTTGACATCGAGTAGCCCGCGCATGCTGGATCAGATCCCTTCCTCATCCATGATCTTCTGAATATGCTCCATCGTGATGATCTCACCGCGAGAAGGGAATTGCGGAACGCCGTTACGAAACTTCATGTTTTTTTTTCCATCGCTGTTGCCATTACGACTTGCAAACCCTCGTCGAGCCCATTCCGAGATCACCCGGCCCGCCGTAGTGCCATTCTTTTCCGCAGTCTCCTTCGCTCCTTGCAAAACGTCTTCGTCAATATCCAATGTAGTTCTCATGCATCTGATGATATTGCATCATAGCATCAATGTCAATATTTCTTCGGTAGCTAGCGAAATATTGCCCGCTTTGCAGGCAAAAAACTGCCCCGGTCTCTTAACCGGGGCGTAGCGGTGATCAAAATTACCTGGGAAACAGGGCATAACGATCAGCGGAAAAAGGTGGAGTTTTAGATAGAGAAGGCCCTAGGTGCAACCTATCTGGGCCTTAATCGCATTTGCTTGTTGTCTCAACTGATTAGCCTGTGCGGCGGTCAGTTGGCCATTTGATTGTTTTGCGTTCACCTGATTTAGGAACGCGTCCAGTTTTCCGCACGCCGAAGACAGGTTGTTCAAGTCTATGTTCTTCAGAGGCGCGTTGAGACTGTTCGCTACCCCGTTCGGCAGGCCCATACTACCGATTGTCGTGATGAGATTCTGCACAGCTTGTCCCGCCGTCGGAGTTGGCGACGGTGAAGGAGTCGGCGATGGAGTTGGCGTTGCCGTCGGCGTCGGCGTCGGGGTTGGGGTTGGCGGCGGCCCATCATACAACTCCGCGCTGGATAAAGCGCTACCATTGTAACCTCCCGCGACAAGCACTCGGCCATCGGACAGCAGTGTTGCCGTGTGGACGTGACGTGTAGAACTCATCGAGCCCGCGAGTGACCAGGTGCCGGTCACTGGATCGTAAATCTCCGTGCTGGCAAAATAGCTAACCGTAGCGTAGTCCCCCCCCCCCGTGACGAGCACCCGACCGTCGCTCATCAGCGTGGCCGTGTGCCAGTAACGGGCAGTGCTCATTGAACCCGTGAGCGACCATGTGCCTGTTGCCGGATTATAGATTTCGGCGGTGGCCGTGATGGGACTGCCGTCGTAACCTCCAGTAACAAGCACCCGACCGTCGAGCAGAAGCGTGGCTCTGTACCCGTCGCCACGCGCATTGTTCATCGAGCCGGTCGGGGACCAGGTACCAGTCGCCGGGTCGTAAATCTCTGCGGTGGAAACGGGAGTATAATTGTTGTTACCGCCGCTTACGAGTACCCGGCC
>JAYVDQ010000647.1:0-2677 GCA_043749325.1 Chloracidobacterium sp.
TACGGAAACTCTCCTCGAGTGGCTTTGGCCGGGTCTTCGGATCAACCGGCATCTCCGAGGTCGGAGCGGCTGCAATTCTGGTCGTATCGGGAGGACCTGTCGGAGGCTGATGAATCGGTGGGTAATAGTATACCGGCGGGAAACCGTACCAACCGAATCCAGCGCCATAACCGAAACCATACGGTGAATTCCAGTAGGATCCGAACGGCAAGAAACAATATCCGGCAGAGAACGGATTATAAACCCACAGGCCAAATGATTGATATACATTCCAGCGTCCGCTTCGGAATGTACTTGCCAACGTATTGCGCATTGACTGATTCTGTAGCGACGCGGCCATTTTTGCTAAATCTTTACCGCGTATTCGGCTCCATTCGGCCAATTCGTCGCGTTTCCCGCGATCAAACCTGGCAATAGTCGTGTTGCTAGTTCCGACTGAGGCTGTGCGGCCTTTCTTAACTATTGTGGCGGGATAATCACCCACCTCAGCTTTGCCCTCGACGACGGAAAGAGAACCGGTGCCGTTACCCGAGAGATCTATTCGATACACACCAGTGTCTACGAGGGTCAGGCTTTCTTTTGGCGTAAAAACGGAAACCGTAAAATTGTCTGTTGCGAATACCTCAAATATTGCACTCCCCGACGTAAACGCGATCTGCAGATCATCGAGATTGGTTGTCCGGAATGAAAATTTCGAATTTGATCCAAGCCTGAGAAATGAGCCTGGGTTGAGTAGTATCTCAGCTTTTCCGGCCGAGGCTGTGGAAACAATATCACCGATCTCCAGATGATCGCGTCTCAAAAGAGGTCCGCTGTGTCCGTTTTTTCGAAGCACTGTCACGTCACCCTCGACAAAATTAACACCTCCGGCCGCAGCCGAGATCATGTATTTATCCACGGGCGTCACAGATCCGATGCGGTCCTGAGCCAGGCCGGATGAAGCAATGGCGGCAACCGCGACGATCAGGGCAAACATCTGAAGCATCTTTATTTTCATGATTTTCTCCTTGGGAAGAGCCTGTATTCACGAATCATATTCCCATTTTGCAAAAAACTCAACCAAAATTAGCTCGATTGGAAATAAAACATGTCTCGATCAAAACTTTCTGAATTGATTGAACAACCTTTCCGTCCATTTCGTTATCTAAGTTGATGCCGGATCGTTCCGGCGAGGTGTCTGGAAACGGCAACCCAATATGGCAACCTATAAAGATCCAAGTCACTGTTTTGCACCGATCGAGGTAATCGAACGGCTGCTGCAGATCCGAGCTGAGCTTGGTTTTACCGAGACCATCTATATTGACAGGTCACAGGAATTGACTGATTTTCTGGATGCTTACGGGTTTGATATTTATGCGTTTTCTACCGCGAACGATAAGATAAACTATGACGATTATTCAACGCCGGTAGTGCCGGGCGGTGACAATCTGCATTGTTCGTTTACGGCCCACTAGCAAATTTTACAATTTCCAACAACTGAAGGACGCTCAGGAAAGGCAAAAGCAAAAAGGCAAAAGGCAAAAATATTTGTCTCACAACCTTCTTACTTTTGCCTTTTTACTTTTAACTTTTTACTTCCTTGTTCATTGTGCTTTCACAATGAACAAGGTTCCGTCATCGTCAAGAAATTTTCTCTCGGTAAAATCGGCCACGCCTTTTCGAATATGATCGATCATCTGGTTTGCCGGTAGATGGATACCTTCTAAAACGCGTTTTGCAAACCGGTCGTTACCGTATTCCTCGTTATTGGAATTCGCGGCTTCGGTAATACCATCGGTGTAAATGACCATCACCTGGCCTTCGTCAAATCGGATAAAATGCTGGTGATAATGAATATCATCAAACATCCCCAGCGGCATATCACCATACTCGACAAACCGGTATTCTCCGTCCGGCTTGATGAGCAAAGGCGGATTGTGGCCGGCGTTTGAAAAGACAAATGTTTTGTTGGTGGAATCGAGAATACCATAGATCGCCGTAATAAACTGGTTGTCGTCGATCGAATCACGAAGCAGGTTACTAACCTTTGAAAAGGCGATATGGGGCGCGTACCCGACCTGGATCCCCGCCCGAAGCGACGCACGCAAAAATGCCATTAAGAGCGCTGCCGGAATTCCTTTACCGACCGCATCGGCAACGACGATCCCGATCTGATCTTCAAAGATCTCGACCCAGTCATAATAGTCACCCGAAACCTCCTCGGCCGGAAAAATATACGCGCTTACGTCAAAATTATTAACTATCGGATCATCAGACGGCAACAGTTCGAGCTGCACCTTTCGCGCGATCTCGAGTTGTGCCTGAATCCTCTTTTTCTCGACGACCTGCTCATGTAGCCGCACCTTTTCGATAATTATCGCGACCTGAGATGTCAGCAGTTGAAGGATAGAAAGGTCATCTTCGGAATACGCGCCGAGAACGTCACTCTCGAGATCGAACACGCCGATCACCCGGTCGTTTGAAATGATCGGTGCGACCATCTCCGATCTCGTAAGCTCGCGGGCGGCAAAATATCGCGGATCAAGGCTGACATCATGCGAGAGAATAGGCTTGCCTGATTGTGCGACTGTACCGAGAAATCCCTCGCCCATCTTCAATCTCGGCTCGATCAACTCAAAACTGATCTGATAACCACGTATCGCTTTTGACTTAAAAATATAGGGGCTTTTGTCCTCAG
>JAYVDQ010000648.1:0-5937 GCA_043749325.1 Chloracidobacterium sp.
TTTTTCGCTATGGACAGCAGCGAGAATTGGGAGCGGACGGCGCGAGCCTTTACGATGCTTGTTCATGCCGAAGGCGAACGCTCGCGTGATGCCGTAACGGCGATCCGCAACTCTTTCCTTCGCGGCATTTCCGACGAATTTATCTCCCCGATTGTTATTGAGAGATCGCCCGATACGCCGTTCACGACCGTCATGAACGACGACCTGATCGTTTTCTTTAATCACCGGCCGGATGCGATGCGGCAATTGGTTCGTTCGCTTTGCGTGCCGGACGAGTCGATCTCGGTCAAACCCATCGTCGATACCGTATGTCTGACCGAGTACGATCGCAGTTTCAATCTGCCGGCCGCGTTCAAACATGAGCCCGAGAAAGCAACGTTGACTGAGGTTTTGTCGGAGCACGAAATGCCAAACTTTAAGATAACCGAGACCTCGCGTTTTCAACATATTACCCGTCTTTTTGATGGCGGTGCGGATTCGCAGCAACAATTCGAGCAGCAAATCCTCGTACCCGGAAGTCGAGCCGGAGCCGCGGAGCATTATCCTGAATCTCAAAGCTTTAAGATAACGGACAAGCTGCTTCGAAGCCTGGAATCGTCTCCGAATGGTGTTTTTGTCGCCAACATCCCGGCCGCCGACCTAATGGCCGAAACGGGCGATGTTGAAAAGACGATTGCGGCCATTCAGTTCATTGATACGTGTGTCGGTGGCATTTGCGACAAAATGAAGCGGGCAGGCGGTGTCGTCATAATTACCTCGACTCACGGCCACTGCGAGGAAATGCTCCATTTTGACAGCGGTGAAGCGAGTTTCTCTACGACGGTAAACCCGGTACCGTTTCACTACATAGACGAATATTCAAACGGCATGAAATTGCGCGACAATGGCTCGCTCTCGGACATCGCTCCAACGATCCTCGGCATTCTGGGTATCGAAAAACCGCCTGAGATGACCGGCAACGATCTCAGAATATTGTAAAATATCCGCTTGGCGAAAGCTTATTCCGAATTCAAAAATATACTCGTAATGCACTTCGGACAACTCGGCGACGTGGTGCTCGGCCTGCCTGCGTTGCGAGCCATTCGCCGGCATTTCCCGGGGGCGAATATCACGATCATGTCCGGCACTTCGACGGCCGCGATAATCAAGCTGGCCGAAATCGCCGACGAACAGATAGCGGTTGACCGTGTCGAACTCCGTGACGGCAATAAGTTTCGCTCGACAGCTAAGATATTCAAGCTTGTCGGTGAGGTGCGAAGCCGGCGGTTCGATCTCGCCATTGACCTTCACAGCCTGTCTGAAACCAATCTGCTCGGTTTTTTGGCCCGCATTCCGCGCCGTCTCTACGCCAATCGCAAAGGCCGCTCGATTGACCGGCTCTCCAATTTTCCCGTCAAACCGCCGCCCGAAGATCGTGGCAAACACGCAGCCCACCGCTATATGGATGTCATCCGGCCGCTTGGTATCGAAAATGTCGAACCGGTGCTCGATCTCGAACCGGCGGAGGCCGATATTTCGGAGGTTCGAAACGTCTTACGAGAACATGGCGTAGAAGGAACAAGACTCGTCGGTATGTTTCTGGGTGCGGGGAATCCGAGCAGGCGTTGGCCACTCGAAAAGTACGCGAAACTTGCGGCTCGGCTCGACGATGAAGACGGAACGAGGGTGCTGGTGTTTCTTGGCCCCGAGGAGTTTGACCTGATTCCGGCGGTAGTGGCAGCGTTTCCGTCTTCGGTCGTTATCCTCGACAAGCTAAAGCTCCCGCCGCTGTTTGCTGCCCTAACATTTCTCAAAGTTTTGGTCAGCAACGATACCGGCCCGACGCATCTTGCCGCGGCGACCAAGGCGTCGATCGTGCTTATTACCGGCGGGTCGGCTCCAACCGAGTTTTTGCCATTGACCGATCGCCTCACGGTGGTCAAAAGCGGCCCTATAGACGAGATCGGTGTCGACGAGGTCTTTGCGGTGGTAAGATCCAGGCTGGAAAATGACATTTCCGCCCCTTCGTGTTAAATTCTTATTTCCTCCGGATCTAACCGCCCGAGCGGGAAGTCTTTTTATTTTATGGTTGAAGAATTTGCATTCGACAATGCCGAAGAACGCCGCAAAGTGCGTCAAAACGGTGGGGGGTGGATCGAGGTGATAGCCGGTTCGATGTTTTCGGGTAAATCCGAAGAGCTTATCAGGCGGCTGACCCGCGCGCGGATCGCTCGGCAAAAGGTTCAGGTGTTTAAGCCGGGCATCGATGCCCGCTATTCGATCGAAGAGATCGCCTCGCATTCGGGTCAGACGCATCTATCAGTCCCGGTTGCGTCAACCGCCGAGATGATGAAGCAGGTCGAAGCCGATACTCAGGTTGTTGGCATCGATGAAGCCCAATTCTTCGATATGGCGATCATCGACGCCGTTAACGAACTTGCCGAAACCGGGAAACGCGTTATCATCGCCGGTCTTGACCAGGATTATACGGGCAAGCCGTTCGAGCCGATGCCGCAGCTGCTCTCGATAGCCGAATTTATCACCAAAACCCACGCCATTTGCGTTCGATGTGGAGCAACAGCGAACTACTCGCAGCGGACCGTCGAATCCGACGCCCGTGTCGAGGTTGGTGCGAGTGATAAATACGAAGCTCGTTGCCGCAAATGCTTTGTCCCGCATGCGGATGCACCGACGTTGACATAGATGCTACGATTTTGTTTGAGGAACGAGCTATGGAGATAACATTTGCAAGCGTAGTTGATACTGTCCGGGAACTTTCTCTTGATGAGAAAACGGAACTCAAAGATTTGCTCGAATCTTACATTGTCGAGGACCGCCGCGATGAAATACTCAGAAATTGTGAAGAAGGCCGTAAAGAACATGAAGAGGGTAAGCTGGTATTTTCATCGAACGTTGACGAACTGATGGCGTCGCTAAATGATTGAAGTTTCGTTCACTTCAGCCTTTACTAGGAGTCTGAAACGCAAGATCGGAAAAGATCCGAATCGTCAAGAACGATTCGAACGTTCCTCTCGACGTTTATTGAAGATCCGTTTACCGAATCGCTACGCCCTCATAAGCTATCGGGCAAACTAAATGGGCGTTGGAGTTTTACGGTCGAGTATGATCTCCGCGTAATTTTTCGTTTTGTTGAAAAAGCCAATGCCGTGTTTGAGGAAATCGGAACACACGACGACGTCTATTAAGAAACGGCCTCCCCTTCCAATCTTCTATTTTACAGCCTTCATCGAGTAAAGGATCGCGGGGAAATCGTCCTCGTGTTTCTCAAAATTCGTGCCCTTGGTGGAGGTCATTACGTTAAGCTGCTGCTTTTGGCCAAGATATGTGCGATAGGCAATCCACTGATGCCGACGCGGGCCGCTCTTGTCCTCGGGCATTGCTTCGACGAACTCAACTCCGCTGATACCGTCGATCTCTACCATCTTGACCGCTTCGTATTTGCCGTTCTTGAGCTGCTGCATTGCCTGGTCATAATAGGCTTTCATGCTGACATCCATCGGGAAACTGTCAGACATGACCGAGATATTGACGAGAAGAAACGCATTGTCGGACGATTGGTAATTGAATGATTCTTTTTTCACATCCATCTTTTTCCAGCCCGCCGGCAGTTTCCATGAGAGGCCCTGATCATCCCATTTTGTCTCGGTGCCGCCGTCAATGATCGCTTGCTGGGTCGATGATGGCTTTGCTTTGTCGGCCGTCGTTGAGGTTGACGACGAATTTGAGATCGACGATGAATTCGAGGTGGACGCATTCGAGTTTGAACTGCCCGACCCCATCTGTTTTAGCTTGTCCGTCAGTCCGCAGAACGTCAACGCGAAAAGGATAATCCCGAGTGAAATGAGCTTCATAAAGTGTGCCTCCGAAGATATGATTTGGAAAACTGCCTAATTGTTACCGCATTGCGAAAAAAATGCAAAATGCGGGGTTTGACTTTATGGCGATCGGCGGTCATATTTCCAACATCCGAGGTTTGTTTTACCCCTAAGTTTAAGTTCGACAGGAGATCAACAGTGAAAATAAAGTTTAGAAGCAGGTTTAATACCTTATTTGTGATTGCCATAACTCTAAGCATGTTTTTGTCGCCGATTGTACGAGCCGGGCGGGCGGGCAACATTCGTCCGGCCGATCGTAAGGGCAAGATAATCGCATCGCTCAAATTCGAGCCCGGCCACGACGATTTCAGTTTTGCAAATTACACTCAGAAAGAACGCGACGGGCGGCACGACATGGGTGCCCGCGATATGGTCAGAATGTTTGGAGCCAGGGCTGTGTGCAAGAACGCGGCTGCCACGGCAGCCAACTGCGTGATGAAGGCCTCTGCCCATGAATGGATGACAGAGCAGCTCGACAGCATGGGCAGCGGCCACTGCGAAGGAATGGCAGTGGCGTGTCTGCGGTTTAATAAACATATGCCTTTTAACGGTAAAGCGACGCCGGAGGACTTTCAGCATGGCGTCGAAAACGCTCATGCCTTGAAACTCGACCCTGTGCTTGCCAATTACATCGCCTATTACTGGGCGACGCAGTCTCTGACCGAGATCGAGGATCTCCAGGAACAGTGGCGCAAGGCCGGACCGAAAAAGATGGTCGATGAGCTTATCCGGTCAATGAAAGCGGGAGACGAGACCTATACATTCGGCATCTGCAAGCGAAATGGCACCGAATGCAAGGACGGTCACGCGATCACGCCGTTTGCGGTCGAGGATGACGGAGATGCATATAAGGTGCATGTTTACGACAATAACGATCCCGGCGAAACGAAGTACCTGACCATTGAAAAAAATGAGGACCAGGACTGGAGTTATACGGCGGCTATCAATCCGAACGAGAAGCCGGACGTTTATGAGGGCGACAAGACAACCAAGTCGCTCGAGATCATCCCGACCAGCAAGCGCGAGGGGCAATGTTTTAGCGCTCCCTTTGACGACTCAACGGAGATTGCAAAGGGCTGCGGCATGGAGGCGCACACCGGCAACACTCCGTCACAACCTGCGGGTCCCGCTCCGGCCCCGCAAAAATATGCTGATTTCTTTCTCACGGGCGAGGGCGACATGCTGATCGTCGATGAAAACAACAAAAAGTTCGGCTACGACCCCGAAGCCGACAAATACCTATACGAGATTACCGGCGGCAGGGCGTCGGAGATGGTGAGCGGCAAAGACCTCGACATGCCGCATTACAAACTGCCCTATAACCCGAAAGCCAAGCCCTACCTCATCGTGTTTTCCGGCCGCCATATCAAGAAAGAGAGCACGATGGATTTTGTATTTACCGGCCCCGGGTTCTCGGTCGGCTTTGAGGGCATCAAACTCGATCCGGGCGAGCTTATGTTTGCCGAAGTTTCGACAAACGGCCGAAAGGTCGCAATGCAAATGACGAAGGACGGCGAAATGCCTGAGGTATTTTACGCGATCGATACGCCGAACAAGAGCTATTCGGCCATGGTCAAATCCAAATCGCGGGCACCTGCGGGGCCGATTACCCTGACGGGAGCGCAAGCAATTATGAGTGCACACACCGATATGGCCGGTTTTATGGCCGCCGTTAAAAAAGGCGGTCAGGCTCCCAATCAGATGACCGTTAACTTCACGGATGACAACAAGATCGACATCTCGGATAACATCGAGGGCGACGGCAGTTATGACGTTGACCTGGAGCAGTTTGACGCTGCCGGCAAAAAGAACAAGATTCAGCTCAAAGATCTCGGCAAAGGCGACAAAGGGGCCGACAACTATCAGATCGAAGTCGGCAAATGGAACGGCGGCAGCAAGATCGCCGTCAAACACGATGACGAAGGTAATGGTTTTGACGACGACGAAGAGGTTCTCGACGAAAACGAACCCAACGACATCACGGACGACCCCAACAAAGATGACGGAGTCGGTGCTCTGATGAGCTATATATACAGTTCATTGGAGTGGTAATTCGAGACGT
>JAYVDQ010000649.1:0-2762 GCA_043749325.1 Chloracidobacterium sp.
CTCGAACATAATTATCTCATATCATCCGTCAATACTTAGCCACACCGGGGTCGACATCGTCCGACCAAGCCGTGATGCCGCCCTTTAGATTTATTAGCCGGCCTTCAAAACCGGCGTCTTTCAAATATTGGATCGCCTTGGCGCTGCGAACTCCGCCCTTGCATTGGACAACCGTTGTTTTGCCCGGTTCGATCTCGCAGATGCGAGTAACGATCTGGCCGAGCGGGACGAGTTTGGCACCCGGGATGCGTGCGATCTCGTATTCATGCGGCTCGCGAACGTCAACGAGCTGAAAATCAACCTGACCTTTTATCCAGTCACTCAGCTCTGTCGCCGTAATTTCATCAAGATCCGGCTCCTTTTCGACCGATACGTTGAGTCCGCAAAATGCCTCGTAATCGACGAGTTCTTTGATCGTCGCGTTTTCGCCGCAAAGGGCACAATTTGGATCTTTGCGAAGCTTTAGCTCGCGAAACTTCATCGTCCACGCATCGAACAAAAGTAAGCGGTTGAGCAGGATGCCCTCAGCCCCGAGGATCACTTTTAAGACCTCGTTCGCCTGGATCGTACCAACGATTCCCGGCAAAACGCCGAGCACGCCGCCCTCGGCACAAGACGGGACAAGACCCGGCGGCGGGGGTTCGGGATACAGGCAGCGGTAACAGGCACCGTGTTCGGCCCAGAAGACGCTCGCCTGGCCCTCGAACCGAAAGATCGAGCCGTAAACATTGGGCTTTCCGGTCAGCACGGCTGCATCATTTACGAGATATCGCGTTTGGAAATTGTCCGTTCCATCCACGACGACATCGAATTCTTTGAACAGCTCTAACGCATTTTCGCTCGTCAACGCGGTCTCAAAAGCCTCGACATTTACGTTTGGATTCAGGTCTTCCAGGCGGTCCTTTGCCGACGCGATCTTTGGCCGGCCAACGTCCTTGGTGCCATGGATGATCTGACGCTGGAGATTGGATTGATCGACGACGTCGAAATCGACGATACCGAGCGTTCCGACACCCGCCGCCGCCAGATAAAGCCCCAACGGCGAGCCGAGTCCGCCGGTGCCGATGGTCAAGACGCGCGCGTTTTTTAGCTTTCGCTGGCCTTCGAGACCGACCTCAGGCAGGATCAGGTGCCGCGAATAACGTTGATATTCCTCGGTCGTGAGTTCCGGCAGATCACCGGATGACCGGGCTTCGGTGGCCGTATTCCCGCCCGCTATCGATGGCACGATCGTTACAGTTTCGCCCGACCCTACATCGGTCGCGGCCCCGTCGAGATAACGAATATCTTCGTCACCCACGTAAACATTGATAAAATTGCGAAGGGCGTCCTGCTCGGTAAATAAATGTTTTCTAAGCTCCGGAAACTCCGTCGTCAACGCATCCAAAGCCTCGCCCGCCGTTTTCGCCTCGACCTCTGCCTCTGATTTTCCGCCGGCAAACTGCCGCAGCGGCGTTGGTATTAATACTATTACTGCCATAATTACTCTCCCTGGTTTACTTCCTCTTTATTAAATTTCGAACGGTCGTTTACCATCTCCCACGAATTCCAATCGACCGCTTTTCCGCTTCGAACTGAAACAATAATGTACGACCAGACCGGCAACGCATGGTCGAGGTCAAATTGCGACGGCACCGCCTCGTCTTCCGGGTGCGAATGGTAATAGCCAATAACGTCAACCCCTTTTTCGTGGGCGTAACGCTCGGCCCGCATGACTGCTCGCGGCTCGATCAAAACGCGGTCATGCCGCCGTTCGACGTCGGCCGTATTTTCCATCGGCAAAGTTTCGGTCACGGTCTTTCCGGTCTTCGCGTCAAAATGCCCAAGCAGCAGCCCGCCGCATTCATGCGGATAGTCACGTTCCGCATGTGCCTTAATCGCCTCTAAATATCCCTGTTTTAGCTCAAGCATTTTTTGCCTTTTTACTTTTGCCTTTTGCCTTCGCCAACGCCTGCTCAATGTCCGCTAAAATATCGTCAACATTCTCGATACCAGCCGAGATACGCACCAGCCCTTCGGTAATGCCAAGAGCGGCGCGGCGTTTTTCGGTAAGCTCCCGATGCGATGACGAAGCCGAATGCGAAACGGTCGTAAACACATCGCCAAGCGACGTTGCACGCACCACCATTTCAAGTGAATTCATAAACCGCCATGCCGCGTCACGCGTGTTGTCTGCGAGAACTATCGAAAGCAGCGCCCCGTAATGCGGCCGCCGTAACACCTTTTCCGTAATGCCGTCATCGGAAAATTTTGGATAATAGACCCGAGCAACGGCCGCGTGCTCCGCCAGCGATTCCGCCAACTTCTCGGCATTTGAGCATTGTTTGTCGAGCCGGAGAGCGAGCGTCTTTATCCCGCGTGCGATGGAGTGCGCTTCCCAAACGCTCAATATGCCGCCGGCGAGTTTCATCGCGCTTGTGAGCGCCGGTTCATCCGCGATGTCGCGGGCGATCACAACCCCGCCGGTCGCGTCTGCATTACCGCCAAGATATTTCGTCGCGCTGTGGACAACCAGATCAGCCCCAAAATCGAGCGGCCGAGCTAAGTAAGGCGTCGCGAACGTGCTGTCGACAATGAACTTTGCTCCCACCGAATGAGCTATTCTTGCAATAGCCTCGATGTCGAGCACCTTGAGCAGTGGATTTGAGATCGTCTCGGCGAGCAGAACACGCGGTTTGTATTGCGCGGTTTTCGCTCGCAGATCGTCGAGGTCGGCAAAATCCACAAGCTGCGTCTTAACGCCAAACGCTCCAAAAACCTTG
>JAYVDQ010000650.1:0-7000 GCA_043749325.1 Chloracidobacterium sp.
TGCTAAAAAACCGCCACGGCGATCCGTCATCGCTCAACGCTCTGCTGAGGGAGAAAAACGGCCTGGTGACCGATAAGGTATAGCCTCGCCGCTCACGAACCACAAATCTCATCTATCGCCTCCTCATATTTTTCGTCGATGACGTTGCGCTTTATTTTAAGCGTCGGCGTCATTTCGCCTTTGTCGATCGAGAATTCGCGGGGGAGCAGATAGACGCGTTTAACGCGTTCGTAATCGCTGAGTTCGCGGGTCAGGTCGACGGCATCGCGCTGCATGCGTTTTATAAAGTAAGGGTTTTCGCAAAGCTCTTCGCGCGTGCCTTCCGTCGGAACACCTTCCTCTTTCATCGCTTCTTTGAGAGCTTCCCAGTCGGGCACGATCAATGCACCGACCTGTTTGCGGCCGCTGCCGACCACGACGGGCTGCGAGACGAGCGGGCTTTGCTTGAGCAGGCTCTCGACCTGGAGCGGGGCGACGTATTTGCCGTTTGACAGTTTAAAGAGGTCTTTGAGACGGTCAGTGATGTAAAAATGCCCGTCCATATCTTTATAACCAACGTCGCCCGTGTGGTAAAAACCCTCGGAGTCGATGGCGAGCGCGGTTGCTTCGGGATTGTTGTAATAGCCCAGCATTACATTTTTGCCGCGGATCAGGACCTCGCTGTCTTTTTCCGCGATCTTCATCTCTATGCCGTCAAAAGGTGCTCCGATCGAGCCGACCTTGTTATCGTCCGGACGATTGGCACATGTAACGCAGGCCTCAGTCATGCCGTAACCCTGGAGGATCGGGATGCCGGCGGCCCAGAAAGCATAGGACAGCTTTTTCGACAGCGGAGCACCGCCGGAGACAAAAAACCGTAACGCACCGCCGACGCCTTGACGCCATTTCGAAAAGATCAACCGGTTGGCAAGAGCGTGTTTTGCGGCGAGGCGTGGCGAGATGCGTTCGCGTTTGTCCTTCTTCGCCCAGTAGTCCTGACCGACGGTGAGCGACCATTCGAACAGCCGCGTTTTCCAGCCGCCCGCCGACTTCCCACGCTTCACGATCTTGTGATAGACCTGCTCGAACAGCCTTGGCACGGCGGTCATGATCGTCGGCTTGACCTCCTGCAGGTGCGAGGCGAGCTGGTCGAACGCGGCGCAATAATGTATCGAAACGCCGTTTGCCGCAAGCACGTAAAACACCGTCCGCTCGAAAATATGCGAGAGCGGCAGGACGGCAAGGCTGCGGTCGGTCGATTTTATCGGCAGGCCTTTTGAGATAGCGACTATGTTTGAAACAAAATTCTCATGCGTCAGCATCACGCCTTTCGGTTCGCCGGTCGTCCCCGAAGTGTAGATTATCGTGGCGAGGTCCGTCGAGTCTATCTCCGCCAGGAGGCGCTCAACCACGTCGGGGTCGATCTTTTTATATGCATCGGCGCCGCTTTCGACCTCTGAGAGCGAGATCGCGCGAGTTTCGCCGTCAGGCACTCCGTCCGCGTCAAAGAAGATCAGTTTCTCCAGCCGCTCGACGCTCCGGATCGCTTCCTCGGCGTGTTTCCAGATCTTCTTGCCGGACACAAAGAGCATCTTCGCTCCGGAATTCTCGATAATAAATCTGATCTGATCCACGGCCTGCGTCGTGTAGATCGGCACGTTGACCGCCCGGAGCGAGAGTATGGCGAGATCGACAAACGACCATTCCGGCCGGTTCTCGGAGATTATCGCGACACGGTCACCGGCCCGCACGCCCAACGCCGCGAGGCCCATCGCGATGTGTTTCACACGCTCGATGACCGCTTCGCCGTTCAGATAATTCCAAACGCCCTCGACCTTATAGGCCAAAGCATCGCGCTTATTGTGCCGCCGAAATGATTCGAAGCAGTAATGCGGTATCGTCTGCGGTATGTTTTCAAATCCTATGAGATTTTCAGCGATCATTGTTCTAAAAGTTCCGAGTTTCGAGTTCCAAGTTCCGAGATCTTGCTATTAACTCCGAACTCGAAACTTGGAACTCGAAACTAACCGAGCGCGTCCATACATTCTTGCAAAAGACATAGGGTTAAGTCCAATAGTTAACCCTGCCTGCCGACTGTAAAAGTTCTTGAATCAAGTTTATAATCCATTCAATGCTCCAAATCCTTCAAGCCATTAAAGACCTGGAACGATATCGTGTGATCCCAGGAGATTGCCGCGATGTTCTTCCGACGCTTGATGCGAATAGTGTTCAATGCTGTGTTACCTCGCCGCCGTATTGGGGCCTTAGAGATTACGACCATCCTGGTCAAATCGGGGCTGAGCCATCGCCCGATGAATATGTAGCTAACTTGGTGGCCGTGTTCCGAGATGTTCGCCGTACGTTGCGGAAGGACGGAACCGTTTGGCTCAATGTAGGCGATGGCTACGCAAGGAACGGCGGCACCGGCGGACACGGCCCGAATGCAATCGTGGGAAATACCAAAAAGTTAATTCAGAAACGTAATTGCAAAGTTCCAGAGGTTTGGGGTCTTAAAGACCGCGACCTGATGGGCCTTCCTTGGCGGGTAGCCTTCGCGTTACAGAATGATGGTTGGTACTTAAGATCGCGAATTACGTGGGTCAAGAAAACCGCTATGCCTGAAAGCGTAAAAAACCGTCCGACTACATCGACCGAAGATATCTTCCTTCTTACAAAATCGCCAACGTATTTTTATGACCCGAACGGATTTCGCGAAGCGAGTGGAGCGAATCTTCGCAACTTTTGGATTCTCGGTCCCGAGTCAAATGGCAACGGACATCCAGCGGCTTACCCTCGTGAATTGGCTCGCCGCTGTATCTTGCTTGGTTCGAAGCCTGACGATACAATTCTCGACCCGTTTGGAGGTTCTGGTACCACTGGCGTAGCTGCAACTGAACTGATGCGTAAATCGATCCTCATCGAGATCAATCCGGACTTTGTTAAAATCAGCCGAGATCGCGGAAAGATTGTGCAACCAGCACTTTACATGTAGACAATTCAAATTCCTTATCGGCGTGGCTGTCGAAGCTATTACCCTGCTCTTTTCTCGCATTTCCCTAAACAGCTAGGTCAAGTGGAAGATCACTGATGTCCTTTAATCGCTTGCCTTCGACCATAATACTCAAAAGGTCATGGGCGACCTCGCTGTCATAATCTTTAACGGCGTCCATCAACTCGTATAGGGCGAAGTGATACACACAATCTATGTCACCCGTACCGAGCGCTATCGAAGCGATTCGCGATGGTAGCGGTTCACCGATAACGGCCATAATGTGGGGTAGGTGTCCCTTTCGGTTACGCACCAAGTTCAGAGCTTCAGATCTCGCATTTTGAACACGGTCACTTCTTATCGTCCATTTACACGAAATACTCGCATGCAGCAGAGGTGCAGGATTATGTAACTTGCGTAAACTCGCCCGCGTTGATACCCGCGCATCTATCAGGTCTTCACCCGAGTTAAGATCGGTGTCTTCCTCGGGTTCGCGCCATACGACGATATCTGGAGTGATTGTGTAATCACTGCCAAGTGCGGCTGCGAGAGCCCGATCTTTTTTAGCAGCGAGTTCTAGCGCGATCAGATGTTCGTACTGCTCGTACCTTGCTATCTCTGAGCGATTTCTCCCGCCAACCAGCTTTATCCCCCACGTACCCGGTCGCAAATGGCCTAGTTTACGGAACGTTATATCTATAAAGTTTTTGCAGATTTCCTCAAACTTGTTTCCCGAAGTTTGTCCGGCCAAGCGGGCTCCAACAGTTTCTGGTCCCAACCTATCTAATATGCCTCTCGCGATTTTAACGCTTGCGGCGCTGTCCTTATCCGCATTCGCCGGCACACCATTCTTATCGGAAGTAAGCACGTTCTTCAAAAGAGACGCATGAAAACTGCGGCGTGCTTCTCTAAAGATGGTGGGGTTCTCAGCGTTCATCAAGGTATATTGGCCAAGTAATAGATTGTCCGTTTCAAGCTAGGCGATTTTAACTGATTATGGTTGCAGTAGGAAATCGTGTTCTTTCTATCGTGGCTGATTAGTGGCTGAGGCACGAGTCCTCGACGCCACGGCGGGATTATATTCGCCATATGATCGCGAGATTCGGCTTTTTTTGTTATGTTCATTTCTCGATCTCATAATCTTTCAATTCCGGATACAGCTTTGCGATCAATAGCGTCACGAGAAACGTCCCCACGCCGCCGCTTACTACTGAGATCACGGGGCCGAAGAGACCGGCGACCATGCCTGATTCGAAGCCGCCCAGTTCGTTTGAGGTGCCGATGAAAAGGCCGCTGAGGGCCCCGACGCGGCCGCGCATGTCTTCGGGCGTCATCGTCTGGATCAGCGTTTGGCGTACCACGACGCTGACGTTGTCAAAGGCTCCGAGCATCAGCAGGCACATGAACGACAGCCAGAAATTTGTCGATAATCCGAAAAGTATCGTCATCGAGCCAAACCCGACCAGCGAAAAGAGCATCGCGCGTCCCAATTTTGTCCAAGGCCTCCGCGTGATTTGAAAGAGGGCCATGATGACGGCTCCGACGGACGGCGCGGCGAGCAGCCAGCCGAGGCCGCTTGGGCCGACGAGCAGGATATCCTTGGCATAGACCGGCATGAGAGCGGTTGCTCCGCCGAGCAGTACGGCAAATGCGTCGAGGATCATCGTCGCCAAAATTACACGCGTGTCCCGTACAAAATGAAATCCGCCGAGGATCGCCGCGAGCGTCCACGGCTGACGCATCATGTACAGGCGTTGGTATTTGAGGCTGCCGATCAGCAGCATCCCGATGATGGCTCCAACACTGTTTGCGAGATATGCGTAAGTTGCCGAATGTGCGGCTCCAATGATCAGTCCGCCAAGCGCGGGGCCGATCATCAGCGCGATCTGAAACCCGGTCGTCGTCCAGCGGACCGTGACGACAAACAGCTCTCGAGGCACGACACGCGGCAGCAGCGAGACACGGGCCGGGTTTTGAAAGCAGCGGGTAACCCCCAGGAAAAACAAAACGAAATAGGTGAGACTGAGATTCTCGCCGCCGTTCCAAGCGAGGGCGAGAGCCGCGACCGCGTTTGCCGCGAGCGAGATCATAAAGATCATCTTGCGGTTAAAGCTGTCGACAATATGTCCCGAAAACAGCGAAAAGAGCAGGATCGGCAAAAACTGGATCAGACCGACATAACCGAGAGCGACGGCCGAGCCCGTCTTTTCGTAAACCTCCCACCCGACCGCGACCGTTTGGATTCGCTGGCCTATGATGAGGATCGTGTTGGCGGTGATATAACGGCGAAAATTTTTGAGCCTGAGAGGAGCGTAAACGTCGTTCGGATTATCGGTATTACTCATTTAAACGGGATCGGCTGTATTATAAAAACTGATAATAACATACGCCGGCGGCTTAATGTTTGTTACATAAACCTTTCAAATGCAGCCATTTCACCGGTACAAGAGGGGAGTTATCATTATGCGTCCAAATAATTTGATCTATCGGACACGCCTGCTTTGGGCGGCAGTTATTGCGTTGCTGTTTTGCTCCGTTGCGTCCGTCGTTAATTCGCAGGTCACGCCCCAGCCGACGCCTACGCCCGGACTGCGGCGTCCCTTGCCTGAGCCCAAAAATCCAAAATTGCCGACGCTTTTCCTGATCGGCGACTCGACGGTGCGCAACGGGCAGGGGGACGGAGGCGGCGGACAATGGGGTTGGGGCGAGCCGCTGGTCGAGTATTTTGACTCCGCAAAGATCAACGTCGTCAATCGCGCCGTCGGGGGTCTCAGCAGCCGCACTTACGTGACGAGCGGGAACTGGGACCTGGTATTGGCGAGGCTCAAACCGGGCGATTTTGTGATGATGCAGTTTGGACACAATGACGACGGGGCTATCAATGATAATTCGCGTGCCCGCGGCACCATCAAAGGAACGGGAAACGAGTCGCAGGAGATCGACAACATCCTCACTAAAAAGCACGAGGTCGTGTATTCGTACGGCCGGTATTTAGGCAAATTTATCGCCGACGCCAAAGCAAAAGGAGCGACGCCGATGGTCTGCTCGCTCATCCCGCGAAAGATCTGGAAGAACAAGAAGATCGTTCGCAATTCCAACGACTACGGCAAATGGGCGGGGGACGTAGCGGCATCCGAAAAGCTTGCTTTTATCGATCTCAACAACATCATCGCCGACCAGTACGACAAGATGGGCGAGGAAAAGGTCGAGCCGATGTTCGCCGACCCGCACACGCATACGAGTCTCGCGGGAGCCCAATTAAACGCGGAGAGCGTCATTAAAGGTTTGAAAATGCTCAAAAAAGATCCGCTCGAACGGTATTTCTCAGCTAAAGGTAAAAGCGTACACAAATAACCCAAATTACGGCTTTTTATTCAATCCTCTGCGGCTCTGCGTCTTTGCGGGAAATTCCCCCGCAAAGACGCAAAGACGCAAAGAAAGAGAACCAAGTTGAAAACTTGTTCGCAATAAATACCTCTATTTCGCGACCCAGCCAGGCAGCGTCTGCGGCCATACAGTTGTCAGGCCGCCGGTGATCTCGACCGGCTTAGACTCGATCTTGACGGTCGCGCTCGTGAGCCCTTTTCGCACGGCGGTTATGGTGATCGAACCCGGATTTAGCGTCGAGCGAACGGCCACGCGGTTGATGCCGCATTCGGTGTCGAGGAAAAGGTTGTTGGTCGAATCGAGCTTTGCCGCGTTAAATCCGCCGCGCCAGACGACCGGCCCCGTGACTGTGAAATTAACCCTCGCTTCATCAGTCGGCACACGTCGGCCTTTGGCATCCACGACCTCAAAATCGATAAGCGCGACATCGCTGCCGTCCGCCTGCAAACCCTGCGGACCGGTGTGGGCGGTGAGTTTGATGGCTGCCGCCTCACCGGCGGTTTCGATCTCCTGTTGCGCGACGACCTTTCCACCCTTGGTCGCGACGGCTTTGATAGTGCCCGGTGCGAAGGCGACATCCGGGAACGCGTAGATAAATCCCGTTGGGATGCCTGCGGACGGATCGTCCAGTTTTACATTCGGATT
>JAYVDQ010000651.1:0-7419 GCA_043749325.1 Chloracidobacterium sp.
GATAAAATAGCCGAGTTGACCGGGTTGGCGTTCAACTCGCATCCGGATAAATTTGCCGCTTTATCGGCACACGACGAAATAGTTTTTGCCTCCGGCGGATTGAAAACCCTTGCCGGTAGCCTGATGAAGATCGCTAATGACATCCGCTGGCTGGCATCGGGGCCGCGTTGCGGCGTCGGCGAAATTTCGCTGCCCGAAAACGAACCCGGGTCGTCAATCATGCCCGGCAAGGTCAACCCGACGCAGTCCGAAGCGATGACGATGGTCGCTGTGCAGGTTTTTGGCAACGACGCGGCTATCGGATTTGCGGGTTCGCAGGGTAATTTCGAGCTGAATGTTTTTAAGCCCGTGATGATCCACAATTTTCTGCATTCCGTTCGGCTGATCCACGACGCGTGTCACGGCTTTGTCGATTACTGCATCGTTGGGATAGAGCTTAACCGCGACCAGATTGATCATTATCTGCGAAATTCACTAATGCTCGTGACGGCGCTCAATCAGCACATCGGCTACGACAACGCCGCCAAGATCGCGAAAAACGCTCATAAAAAGGGAATTTCACTAAAGGAATCCGCCGTGAGCCTCGGACTGTTGACCGCCGAGGATTTTGACAATTGGGTCAAGGCCGAGAATATGACGCATCCGTAGTCACATCACCATCTCGATCTCATCAAACCCCGGACGCACGAAATCGCGAGCGTTCGGGAATTTTGTCTCAATACTTTGTTGGATCGTTTCCAGCGTTTCGATCTCCGGACGGATGATTGACGCATTGTTTATGTCAATTAAGTAAGTCCACGCCAGAATGGAGCGTTCTATAGCTATCAGAGCAATCTTTATGGAACCATTTGCGTCGCTCTGTGTGTCGAGTAATTCGTCCCTGTCTTCCTCGCCATCGAGGTCAATGATTCCGTGATAACCGCGATGTACCTTGGCAGCGATAAAAAAGAGATACCAGCGCAGTATTTCCAACATTTCCTCAGCCATCGGATCGTCGTCGCTGCCGAGCCATTCACCACTTGCATCGACCACGTGCCGGGTTTCGAGGGCATAGTTCCTAGCCAATTCAACAGCTTCCTCGCCTTTGACGGCAGAGCGCTGTCGCTCGATGCATTCGGCGATCTCCGGGTCGTTAACTGCGGACTCAAGATCTATGCCGAGCTCGTCGGCCTTTTCCATCAGCATCCTTTTCGCATCTGCAAAGGCTGCGGCTACAGTTCGAATCGCGTCACCCATCGGGTCGTCGGAATCTTCGATCCCTGACGCGGCTTCCATCGCAAATACACGACAGCGTGCGGTAAATTCGCATCGTTCGCACCAGCGGTCGCAATAGTTATGAATTGATGAAATGAATTGGTCGTCTGGCTCCATCGAATCTGGTGCAGAGTTGAATGCAGATCAAAACGTACTCGTATCCGCCGATTTGTAATAAAAAAGAAAATAGATCAAGGCGATCACTATTCCAATCACGGCTAGTGCGATGAGGCCGACGACGGTCAGGAACGAACGGGCGCAGCCGCGTTTTTTTGGTTTGGGCGACGTGGGCGTTACCTTGATGGACTCAACCGTTGGGCTTTCCCCAGCGTCCGCGAAATCCGGTGGGAGGGTATCGATATTATCTTCGTCTGTAAACCCAGGCTGGGTTGTGATGTCGTCGGCATCCACGGTCTGATGAAGGTTTTTAGGCGAGCGACCGGGAGTGGTGCGAAACACCGGTTCGGGCATTGTCCAATCCCCGATTTGGTTGTCATCCGATTTGGGCTCTTCGCTCATAGCTTGCTCCAAATATTAAGACTTGTTACCCCTGAATATCCAAAACGTCAGAACGTGTAATGATCGCCGTGATCCGCTTAAAATCTTCGATCAGCACGGCCGGGTGCTTTTGCAGTTTTGCTTTGATCTCGCTCAGACTCGTGTCGACATCGACCACCGGAAAGCTCGCGTCCATGACATCGGCGACCTTCGCGTTAAGCAACTCGCGATCGCCGAGCAACTTTGTCAAAACACGGCTTTCTTTCAGGCTTCCGACCGAGAGGTGATCCTCGATCACGGGCAGTTGGGTCACGCCCATCTCGGTCATTTTCGCAAACGCATCGCTCAAAATATCGTTAGGCGAGACAAAGATAAGCTCGCGCGGGCTTGCCCCGTTCTTGGTTTCGGCGATCAGGCTGGCGGTGATCCGCTGGGGCTCGAGCAGGAGTTTTTCTTTCATCCATTCATCCGAGTGGAATTTGCTCAGATAGTGCTCGCCCGTGTCGCATACTATAAATACGACAATCGCGTTCTCATCCAGATCTTTCGCCACCTTTAGCGCCGCCGCAAAGATCGTCCCCGTCGAACCGCCGCAGAATATGCCTTCGCGGCGTCCGAGCTGGCGGGCCAGGTCGAATGAGTCACGGTCGGTAATATTGATGATCTCGTCGATTATGTTGAGATCGGCATTGCCGACCGGCAGGTTTTGGCCGATGCCCTCGACGAGGTAGGGCGTGGCCTCAGGGATGAAACCCGATTCCTTGTAGGTCTTGAATATCGAACCGTACGGATCGGCCCCGATGATCTTAATGTCCGGGTTCATTTCCTTGAGATAACGCGAGGTGCCGCTGATCGTACCGCCGGTGCCGATGCTGGCGACAAAATGGGTGATCTTGCCGTCGGTCGCTTCCCATATCTCCGGGCCGGTCGTGCGGTAATGGGCCGCCGGATTTTCGGGGTGATTATACTGGTCGGGGTAAAACGAATTGGGGGTCTCCTCTGAGATGCGCCGGGCGGTCGAGACGTAGTGGTCGGGAGTTCCCGGCTTTGCCGCCGCCGGACAGACGACGATGTCAGCGCCCAGCCCTTTTAGATAACGCACCTTTTCGGTCGAGGCCTTTTCGGTCAAGACAAAGATGCATTTATAACCGCGAACCGCCGCCACAAGTGCGAGCCCGATGCCCGTATTGCCCGATGTCGCCTCAATGATCGTACCGCCTTTCTTGAGCACGCCCTCGCGCTCGGCCCAGTCGATCATCGAGATGCCGATCCGGTCCTTGACCGAATAGCCCGGGTTCAGGCTCTCCATCTTGGCAAAAACCTGTGCCTTGATCTTGTGCTCTTTTGTAATGTTGTTGATGCGGACGAGCGGTGTTTTGCCGATCAGTCCGAGAATGTCGTTGTAAGATTTCATGAGTCGCGGTTCCAGTTATGATTACATAATGAGTTTATGCGGAAAGCGGTTTTGAGGCAAGAACCGAGCGTCCGACGGTTCTGTCGTAACAATCCCGTCTGCGCGTTAGGGCAGCGTTTCATATCCTAGGCCAATATTCCTCAGGTATTCCAATCTTGCGGAGCAGCGGCTGCCAGCGGGCGTCGGAGTGTACGGGCCGAAGGTGCGGGCTAACCAGAACCAACGAGATGCCAGGGTCTGTTTCGATAGCCACGTTCAGGTATTCAAAAGCTCTGTCGATCTCACCGATCGACGCATAGATCTCCGCGATCTGGAATGCCCATCCTTCAGGCTCTTGTGTGACAAGGACATCAAGAGCTGCGAGGGCATCGCTCGTCCGGCCCGCGGCGATCTCGACGATCGCCGTTGCCCAGAGCCCCCAGGAGTGACCCGTCTCGCTTGCGGCCTCAACGCGCGCCTCGTCGCTACGACCCTTTGCGGCGAGGATCAACGCGAGAAGGGCGTGTCTGTAAACGCTTTGAGGCGTGATCTCGAGCGCTCGTCGAATGGCCGTTTCCGCATCGTCAAGCATTCCGGCTAAGTAAGCCGACTCGCTGACTAGCTGCAGAGTTGCGGCATTCAAAGGGTCTATGGCAAGCAGATTACGGCCGATCTCCAATGATTCTTCAAACCGTCCGAAATTACGGATAACAAGTCCTGCAGCCTGAAGTACGAACACATTCTCAGGCTCAAGCTTTAAGGCCCGGCTTATCGATTCGTCTGCGGCTCGGAAATCGAGATCCCGTGGTAATTTCACCATTGTGAGAAGTGCATGACCTCCAGCAAGGTCCGGCTCCATACGCAGCGCCGTCTCAGCCGCGGTCCGGGCCGCTTCGAATCCTTCCTCATAGCCGATAAATCCGTGACTTGCACGAAAAATCTGAGTGTTGCCTCTTTCCAGCCAGCATTGAGCATTCTGAGGATCGATGTCGAGGGCCTGCTCAAAATACTCCACCGCCTTTGCCAGGTCGTCAGGAGTTTTTCTGTCGGCCAGATGGCGGCCGAGCAGCATCAGCCTGTGGGCCTCAGGGTCCTCGGCCCTTCCTTTTGCTGCACCGGCCACCTCTGCCGCTACCTGAGTACTGAGATCCGGGTCCGGGCCTTTACCTATCAGCCGGGAACGAAGCTCCTCGACGACTGAGCCCGCGATGTCGTCCTGTATCGCAAAAATGTCGTCCATTGTCCGGTCGTATGTCTCGGACCAAAGATGATATCCATCAGCGACGTTGACGAGCTGTACCGCTATACGCACGCGTTTGCCCGCCATACGGACGCTGCCCTCGAGAACCGACGAGACGTTCAACTGACGTCCTATCTCTGCGAAGGTTGTCTGCTTGCCCTTAAAAGAAAATGCTGACGTACGGCCCGCAACCCGCAAGCCCTGTATTCGCGAGAGCACATTAAGAAGCTCCTCGGCGAGGCCGTCCGACAGATACTCGGCATCCTCATTGGGGCTCATGTTGGCAAAGGGGAGCACGGCGATCGCATTCGTGTTGTCAAGCCGGTGCTCGCCGGCCGAAAACAATTGCGTACCGGCCTCATTCGGCGCCGCCGTGCTATGGAGCATAACGGTTGCGGGCTCATATACGTAGGACGAAGCGTCCGCCGCGTGTATCCCACCAGGCCCCTCGAGCAGAGCACTGCCGTCATCGAGACAATAAATAAGCGTGTCGTCGTAATAATCCCGCCTGCATTCAGGGCATCGTTTCATAAAATTCTATTCCGGCAGATTCATCCGTTTTAGCAGCTCCTTGAAACGCGGGTCGTCGCGCAGGCCATCGAATTTTCTCTCTCGTTTCAGGTTGACCAACAAGTCTGAACGTTCGTCATAAGCTTTGTTAAGCCACTCGAAGGCTTGATCCTTTTCGCCCAAGCCGGCGTAGATCGCAGCGATCCCGTAGGCCGGGACATACTTACGTTGGGCAGTCTCTTTCAACTTTGCCAGTTCCTTTCGCGCCTCATCTCTATTTCCGGATACTGCATAAATATGCGCGAGTTCTGCTTCTGCAAGCGTGTTGCCTTCGAACAAAGTGATCGCCTTTTGTAGCTCCGCGATGGCTTCGGCGGATCGACCCTGTTGCTCAAAGGCGAGCCCCAACCAGTGATGTGTCTGAGCAAAGTTGGGGTCCATCTCCAGCGTCTTCTGGAACTGGTTTATTGCCAGATCGTACTGACGAACGTATAGATGATGCCAACCGAGGTGGACATTTAAGAGAATATTTACCGGCTCCAGCTCCAGACAGCGACGACTTTCGGTTAAGGATTCTTCAGTGCGTCCCATCGCGATCAGGTAGTGCGAATAGTAGTGATGAGCATCAGCGTAAGCCGGGTTTAACTCGATGGCCCGTTGAAATTCTGCTTCAGCTCCTGGCCAGTCCCAATCATAGTAAAACTTGATGGATGCCATCGACGCGTGGGCCTCAGCGAGCGTATTGTCGATCGCCAGTGCCTTTAGCGCAGCATCCTTAGCCAGGGGCACAGCTTCCCGCGGAGGTGCGGCGCCGGTCGGGAATGTCAATGCGGAGTATGAGTCGGCAAGCCCGGCGTAAGCAAGCGCATAATTCGGGTCCTTAGCGATCGCCTGCTGAAAGTAATCGATCCCTTTTCTTATTCCCTCTTCGGTGCGGGCACCCCAAAAGTAGCGGCCCTTGAGATAGAGTTCGTAGGCCTCCGGGTCCTCGGTGTAATGCTTAGCGAGGCGGTTCTGTTCCGAGGCTGAAAGCTGCAATCGTAGGTTGCCGGTGATCTCTTTTGCGATGTCACGCTGCACCACCAGCAGATCCGAGATTTTTGTGCTGTATTGTTCACCCCAGAGCTGTTTATTGTCACGCACGTCGAGCAATTCGGTGCTAATGACAATGCTGTCGCCGCGCTGCGTGACGCGGCCGGTGAGAATTGCCCGCACGCCCAACTCTTTGCCAACCGTGAAAGGATCTGTTTCTTTGCCTTTGTAGCGAAAGACCGAGCTGCGCGCTGTGACCTTCAGATTGGGAAGCTGAGTCAGACTGTTGATAATACTCTCAGTCACCCCGTCTGACAGGTAATCGGTATTCGGATCGCCGCTTTGATTTTCAAAAGGTAAGACAGCAATCGATTCGATCTGCTTGCTGCTGTTGCTACCGCTTGATGACAGATAACGGTAACCGAAAAACCATCCAGCTAGAATCATCACGGTCACGATCAAAGCTGCTAGCGGCTTTGCCACCCTTTTTGCGGAAAGGCTCTGCCTTTCCGCCGCGTCACCCAGGTTGTTCCGAGGCTTTGCCTCCGTTCCTGTCGGAAAGATCGCGGTCGCCGGTTCACCTGGCTGAGGGGCAGGTGACATTAAACCACCCGCTGGCACGGGTCGTTCCGAAAGGATCGCTGTCAGCGGTTCATCACCTGACGCAGGGCCTTCGAGCAGCGCATTGCCATCGTCGAGACAATAGAGCAGCGTGTCGTCGTAATAATCCCGTCTGCATTCAGGGCATCTTTTCATATTACAGCGTAGCGTTATAACGTTCCCATTGTTGCTTTAAGCCCGCCATCATAGCAACAAAACGTGAGTTTCGACGAAGATTCTTCAAAGCGTCGTCATTCTCGAATAACGGATAGCATGGGAAGCCGTCGTCGGCTGCTAATTGCAGGTAATCCACCGCTTGTTCGGGTCTGTCCAGCAATGCATACGCCGACGCAATATTGTAGGCGGCATGATGAAAATGACCAAAGCCTTTACCAATCTCCTCGGCACGTTTAATGGCTGCTTCGGCCTCGGCAACTCGCCCGGCCTTTGCTAGTATCATCGCTTTGACACTCGTGCCCACACCGCCCTCATCCTTCGGGTAGTCGCGAAGGTATTGATCGATCAGGGCCGCTGACTCCTTGTCGCGGCCAAGCTTAAACAGTACGGTAGCCGTCTGAAATGCGTGAAGCGACGGGTTCTTCTCAAGCGGCGTGCTCTTGAAAAAGGCATTGGCATCGTCGTATTTGCCCCGGTAAAGATCGATCACACCGTAGCGAAAACGCGCGAGCGTATTGCCGGGGTTTATTGCGAGGGTTTTGCCTATTTCCGCAATGGCCTTGTCAAAAAGCCCCAAGTGCAGGTAGATCAGTCCGAGTTGGTGGTGAGCCTCATCGAGGTTCGGGTTCAAAGAAATCGCACGTTTGAACGAATCGATCGACTGCTCATGCGGAAATCGTTTCGAATGAGTCCAGAGAAGCAGGCCGCGGGCAAA
>JAYVDQ010000652.1:0-3628 GCA_043749325.1 Chloracidobacterium sp.
CCGTGACAAACTCGCGCTCGCGGACGAGGCCGAAGATCTCCATCTCGAATGTCGAGAATGTCGTAAAAGCACCCAGGAAGCCGACGATCACGGCCATTCGGACGTTGTCGCTGACCTCGACCTTGTCGGCAAAGACGATCATCAGAAATCCGATCAGGAATGAGCCGACGATGTTGATCACAAAGGTCGGCAGCGGAAACTTTCCCGCCGCACTGGCGAGCGGCGAGATGTTGACCAGATAACGCGCGACGGCACCGATCGAACCGCCGATCGCTATTGAGAGTATCTTAAGAGCAGCATCCATCGACCGAATTATACATTTTTCCTCTTCGCGAATCATTTGCACACCTGCGCTGAAGCAAGCTAAACTCAAGGTTTATGGTCGAATCGCTGGAATTCACACAAAACGCTGACCGGAAAACGCTCTATGACGAGATCGTGCCGCAGATCGGCGGGCTCGTTTTTGGCGAAATGGACCTGGTTGCGAACCTAGCCAATATATCCGCGGTTTTGAAAGAAGCCTTTGGATTTTTCTGGGTTGGTTTCTACCTGGTAAAAGACGGCCAGATGGTTCTCGGCCCGTTTCAGGGGCCGCTGGCGTGTACGCGGATCAATTTCGATCAGGGCGTCTGCGGCCACGCCTATACGATCAGGCGAGCGGTGATCGTCGCGAATGTAGATGAATTTCCAGGCCATATCGCGTGTGCGTCCGCGTCCAAATCGGAGATCGTCGTGCCGATCTTAGACCGTGAGGGAGCGGTTTTTGGGGTTTTGGATGTGGATAGCGATAAATTAGATGATTTTGGCCAGACTGACGCCGACGGGCTTGGGCGGATCGTTGAGATAATTCAGCGGATCATCTAGCGCGGACCCATTCATCTAGCGCGGACCCATTTTTATGAACGGAGTGGAATACCCATATTGGGTCTGGATATTCTTTTTTGTAACGGTACTGTCCGCGCTCTTTGTCGATATCGGCATTGTAAATCGACGCTCTCACGCCCCGAGCCACCGGGAAACTATCGTTTGGAGTGTTGTTTGGGTGTCGCTCGCCCTGGCGTTCAATGGCTTTATTTTTTCGCAGTTCGGAGCCTTTAAGGCCAAGGAATTCTTTACCGGCTACCTGATCGAACTCTCGCTGTCGATAGACAATCTTTTTGTATTTCTATTGATATTCGGATATTTCAAGGTCCCGAAAAAGTACCAGCATCGCGTCCTGTTTTGGGGGATCTTCATGGCGCTGGTCATGCGTCTGGTGATGATCTTTGCCGGAGCGCAGCTTGTAGAGAGCTTTAATTGGGTACTGTATATTTTCGGAGCGTTTCTCATATATACCGGCATCAAGATGTTTGGGGAGGACGAGGCTTTCGACCCGGAAGACAGCACGATCGTAAATCTTACGATGCGGTTTGTGCGGATCTCGAAGCACTACGATGGAGACAACTTTTTTGTAAAACTCGACGGAAAGCGGACCGGCACGCTGCTATTTCTCGTGCTGATCGTGATAAATGTGGCCGATCTCGTGTTTGCGGTCGATTCGATCCCGGCGATATTTGGTATCACTACCGACCGGTTTATCGTCTATACATCGAATATTTTTGCGATACTGGGATTACGGACGTTTTATTTTCTGCTGGTCGAAATGGCGGAAAAGTTTCACTTTCTCAAGTATGGCCTCGCTTTTGTGTTAAGTTTTATCGGGGTCAAAATGCTCTTGCCTCTGGCGGCTCAAGGTCTGATAATAGCCTCAGGTGAAGGGAATAACTCAGCTTTCGCTGACTTTTTGCAGCGGTTTTTGCATCACGAGTATGAACAGACGGTTATTAATCTATCGCTTGCGATCGTTGTGGGGTCGATCCTGATAGCGGTTGCTCTGTCGCTCATCTTTCCCCATAAACACGCCGACGACGACGGCGAACATGAATAAGGCCGCCCTGAATGGACGATAACAAATACGGCAAATTTTACGTTGACTGGTGGAATATCCGCAAAAGCACGATTTATGGCGTGGTAGCTGTTGTGCTTATCGCGGGAGCCATCGGTGCCGGCGGCTGGTGGGCGTCGCGGCACGATTGGTTCATACCGGCGCCGGACCAAAATATTCCAAAAGATGCGGGGCGGATCATCTCGTTCGAGGGCGAGGTGAGGATCACGCGGGCGGCGACCCGCGAGACGATAGTGGTCACCAGGCAGCAGACCTACGTTGCGGCTGGAGACACTGTCCAGACGCTGTCGGACGGTCGTGCCACCATTCGAATGATCGATGGTTCGGACCTTAAGATCCAGCCAAACAGTACGATCGTTATCAAAGATACTACTTCGTTATTTGGCGGCAAAAATATACGGGTCACAGTCGACGATGGCCAGCTAAATGTCAAAACTGACGAACAGCCGCAGGACACGAACAACATTGTTGAGGTGGCCGATTCGGAAAACAAGCTGCTGTCTAATACCGACGCTAGTTTTAATGCCGATTCGCAGACAAATGGCGGCGAGATCCGCATCAATCGCGGCGGCGTCGAGACCACGATCGGCGGTGAAAAGACGACGATCAGCGAGAATGAATTTGCTTCGATCAATAACGGAAAACTGTCCGCCCGCGAGAAATTGCTCGCGCCGCCACGCCCGATTGCCCCCGCGAATTCGGCCCAGCTTATCGATTCGACCGGCAGCGGCGTGAGCGTTGCATTTAGCTGGCAGGCCCCGGAAGAAAATCCCATAGCGAGTTATTATCTGCAAATTTCGAAATCGCCGATCTTTGCCGCGGATGCAATACTCGTCGATAAAAGCTCGATGACAACCCGCGAATTTCGTCTTGCGGGGCTGTCGCCGGGAACCTATTATTGGCGGATCAAGGCGACGTCCGTTTCGGGCCAGACGACAAACTGGAACGATGCTTGGAAGTTTCTTGTCGTTCGCCCCGGCGACAATATCGCGATCGATGCGACCGACGTGCAGGTCGAGCGGGTCGGCGGAAACATTTACATTGTTACCGGCAGAACGTCGCCCGGGATGATCGTCCGTGCGGCCGGAAGGGATACTTTTGCGGGGCCCGACGGATCGTTCCGGCTCCAGATATCCTCGCCGTCCGTCGAGACCGCCGTCGAGATCGGCGACGATCGCGGCAACCGCTCCGGATTTATCGTATCACTCCGAAACGGCAGCATTTTGCGGCGTTATTAAAGACGGGAGGACCGCTTATCGCTCATCAGCACGTCCATAAAAATCCGGATCAATCTGACGGCCGCGCGGGCAGGCTGAAACTCGCGCTCGTCCTGACGTTTATCTATATGATTGCCGAGGCGGTTGGCGGCTGGCTGACGAATTCGCTCGCTCTGATCGCGGATGCCGGGCATATGTTGACGGATGTCGCGGCGTTGAGCCTTACGCTGGGGGCGATCTGGTTTGGAGCTCGTCCGGCGACGGCCAGGAAAACCTTTGGTTACTACCGGCTTGAAATATTAGCGGCGTTCGTTAACGGCATAGCTCTGGTTCTGCTTTCGATCTGGGTCATCTACGAGGCGGTCAAACGCTGGCAGGCTCCCCCGGATGTCAATGGATTGCGGTTGACGATTATTGCCGCCGGCGGGCTGCTCGTTAATATTGTCGCGGCAAAGCTGCTTCACGT
>JAYVDQ010000653.1:0-2920 GCA_043749325.1 Chloracidobacterium sp.
ACTGGTTCTGCGTCCTCAGCTTCGGCCTCGGCCGCACGTATCGCGGCCAATTGACGGACGATGCCATTTGCAACTTCGCCGGCGTTACATGCGTCAATAAGGGCCTCGACGACGTCAGATTGGTACCTCGTGCCGACAAAGCTGCGGAGCCGTTCAAGCGCCGGTTGCAGCTCCATTCCCTTTGAATAAGGCCGGTCGATGGTCATCGCGTCAAATGTATCGGCGACGGACACGATTTTTTCCTGTAGCGGAATCTCCTCGCTCGTCAGCCCTTGCGGATAGCCCTTGCCGTTGACCATTTCGTGGTGCATGACCATGCCGGGCAGAAAGGCCTTCATCGCCGGTATCTGTGACATGATCTTGTAACCCTTTAACGGATGGGTCTTCATGATCTCAAATTCCTCTTCGGTCAACGCCGCGGGTTTCTTGAGAATGGCATCGTCGACCGCGATCTTTCCTATATCGTGCAGCAGAGCGCTGATTCGCAAGGTTTCGAGTTCTTCGGCCTCCATTCCCATCCGTTTGCCGATGGCGACGGAGATGCGGGACACGCGTTCGCTATGCCCTCGGGTGTACTTGTCTTTACCGTCAATGGCGGCCGCGAGGGCCTTGACGGTCCCGACGAACAATTCGCGGTTTTCCTCGGCGGCTTTTGCGAGGTTTACGATCTGTTCCTCGATCTTGCCGGTCATAACGTTGAACGTCTCGCCGAGCGTGCCGATCTCTGTGCGGCCGTTGGTTTCAACCCGCGTCGAAAAGTCACCGGCCGCGATGCTCTTTGCCGCTGCGGCGAGTTTTAGAATCGGCGATGTCATAACCCTGGCACCGACGAATCCGACGCCAAGAGCGCATAGCGCAAAGGCCATGCTGATCAGCCACGCCTGCGTTCGCATTTCGCCAACCGACGCCAGGGCCTTACGCTCGTCCTGCATCGTGATGACACCGAAATTGGATCCGTCACCGATCTCGGCAGTCGAATAGGCGCCGATCATATCGTAAGTCTTGCCGTTGTAGGCGGCTGAGAAGGGAACGAGCGCTGACTGGACCTGGCCGCCGGATTCCTGCCATTCCTGCACGATCTTGAGATCGGTCATCGGCCGGTTCGCGGCGGACAGAGACCGGTCCGGGTGAAAAACGGCATTACCGGACTGATCTACGACAAAGACGATCGGCAATCCAGCTTTCCAGAGGTCCTCGTTTTTCGAAGCCGTAATGCCGACGACGTTCTGCGCGATGTTTTGGAGCGATGCGATGGCGACAACTGTTGCAACGCTGGAGCCGTCGATCATCACCTTCGACGCAAAGGACATTACCGAAACGCCCGAGGCGTCGATCTTTCGCGGCTTGCCGACGGACAGCTTGCCGTTCGTCTGGGTGCTCATGATCTCGGCCGCGATGGATTCGACATCGTTGGGACTGACGGCGTCGCGGCGGGCGGAGATCGAATCGCCATTCGTGGGTTTGATGTAAAGGGCGACAATGTCGGGGTTTTCACGAAGGATCGTACTCAGTTTGACGTCGGTTTTGGGCGACGAAATCACCGATGGATCACGTGATAGCTCAAGCGCGTTCGACAGGCTCGATACGATCGAACCGACACGACGCCCGAACATCTCGATCTGACGCGCCTTTTCCTGGACGAGTTGGATCTGATAGCGGTTCTCGGCGGCACGCAGCTCGCGGCCGCTCTTATCGGACAGCAGCCAGCCGGTCAGGACAAGCGGTACCAGGCCGACAAGCAGCAGGGTCAGGATAACGAAATAGATGAGACTGATCTTTCGGCGTTCGAGTGGCATGTTGGCGGGGAGGCCTGAGAAGCAAGCCTATATAATTCTAAAGCAAATGGCCGCCCGCGGTCAACAAGTTTTAACAGACGCTATCGAACTACAAAACTGCGTCGATATTCGCCGTAGGTGTTAGATGTGATGCCGTTGCGGGCGACGCTGCCGTAGATCTGGCGGCCGGGGCGAAACTCGAGGGTGACGACGCCTCCGCTCTCCAGGGTAATGACGCCGGCGTGAACGGCCGCTGTGCAAACGGATGAATCGGCCGTGTAGATGTCGCTGCCCCAGATAGCCGACGGGGTCCCGTTTGCTGGGCATTCAAATTTATATATCTGTCCGACGTCATCCTTAAATCCGACTGCCGCCGTGGTCCAGGCTATCGGAGTGATCTCGTCCGATTCGTCTGTTTTCGGAGTCGGTTTTGCACCCGCGACGGTTGGCGAAGCCACGGGTGGTGCAGACGCCGAAGGCGCGGCCTTAGGCGTTGCCGTAGGTTTGGCCAAAGCCACGTTTACATTGATCGGCTTGTTGCTGTTAGCGGCGTCACTGCGATTGCCCAAAAACAGGTACATAATACCCGCGACGGCGACGACTCCGATCAGCATTACGACAATGGTAAGTCCTACAATGAGCGGCGTCTTGCTCTTTTTTGGCGGCGGCGTGAATGCGTTTGGCGGGTACGCGGAAGTGACCGTTGATTGGGTCACGACCCTCGGTATGACGACGGTCGGCTGGCCCTCGGCCGGGACAAGCTGCGCTCCGTCAAGCAGACAAAACTGCAAACTGTCGTCGTTAAAGGTCTGATCGCATGTTGGGCAAACTTTCATGTTATTGATCCTGATTAGAATTTACCAAGACGATTCTATCAAATCCTGCCCAAAAGCTCCCCTCCTTACGAAGGATGGGGTTTTAGCTCTCCTCCTGCCCGAGGAGGAGGGGGCAGCCGTTTCGGCTGACGAGGCGGTGGGAGCGGCCTCGGGGTGGTTCTCTCTTCCGTGATTTTGAGTCTGCATCACGTTACCCACTATCCTGACGCTCTAAAACCAATCATTAGTGTCCCAACGTTAGTCGAATAGAGTCAACTGTTTACAAAGATCGTTGTATAGGTTTGTGTAATTCATAGGTTCGAAAGCCTG
>JAYVDQ010000654.1:0-2864 GCA_043749325.1 Chloracidobacterium sp.
GTCGCGACCGCATCGGCACCGAGCTTGGCGACAAAGAAAATATCGACGATCGCAAAGAGGCTCTCGCCAAGCATTTCCAGGATCATCGGCACCGCGAGCAAAAATATCGCAAGCCCGATCGGACCTTCGGTAAAATCGCGTTTAGAGCCACGCACGGCTTCGCTTAAGATAGCCCAAAATGAATTATCCACCTTCTCCGCGGACGGAGTTTCAGAATTAAGAGACATAAAATTGACCTATAGAAATTGGTTAAGGAGCACGCGTGGTGCCGGAAACGCTCGGGCTTTGCGGACAAACGCCGCAACGCGCCGAGCACTAATTCTGAGGTTTACTTAGCGGATGGTCGGCTTCATAGTTTTTTGAATATAGCACACGATATCGCGGCTGTTCAAACACGCGGCAGAAATGTCATCTTTATCTAACACGGGCAAACACCTATACTGGTAGGTGGGGGTGATATGAAGATAGCGGTAGCAATGAGCGGCGGTGTCGATAGTTCGGCGGCAGCGGCGTTATTAAAGGAGCAGGGGCACGAGCTGGTTGGCTTTACGATGCAGCTCTGGAACCAGCGCCGCGGGATCAGTGTTGACGAGAACGGCGACCCTTTGCCGTCGCGGTGCTGCTCGCTCGATGACGTTTATGACGCCCGCCGGGTGGCCGAAGGGTTGGGCTTTCCGTTTTATGTTTTGAATCTTGAGCGCCAATTTGAAGAGTCGGTCGTCGAGCCTTTTGTTCAAAGCTACTTGCAAGGCGAAACGCCGATCCCGTGTGTCGCCTGCAACTCGCGTCTGAAATTTGCCTCGCTCGACCAGATGGCTGTCTCACTCGGCTGCGATAAGGTCGCGACCGGACATTACGCCCGTGTCGAATACGACGAAATCGCGGATCGCTATAGGCTGTTTCGCGGTCGAAATCATTGGAAGGATCAAAGCTATTTCCTTTGGGAATTGAATCAGGACCAACTCTCGCGGTCCTATTTCCCGCTTGGCGAAATGCTAAAGAGCGAGGTTCGCGACATTGCCCGAGATGCTAATCTATACACGGCCGAGAAGCAGGAATCGCAGGAGATATGTTTTGTCCCAGACGGTAAATATGCCGATTTTATCGACCGCTATCTCGACCACGAGGGCCGGTCCGGCGAATTGCCTGCCAGCGGCGAGATCGTTAATACGACCGGTGAGACAGTCGGCACCCATGGCGGAATTCACCGCTACACTATTGGCCAGCGGCGTGGGCTTGGAATCGCCCACGAAAAACCGCTTTACGTGCTACAGATCGAACGGGCGAAGAATCAGATCATTGTCGGCGACGCGGACGAATTGGAATCAGTCGAGTTTATCGCGAAAGGCGTCAACTGGATTGCCTTTAACACACCGTCCGAGCCGGTCCGTGCTGAGGTCAAGGTTAGATACCGTCACGAACCGGCGATCGCGACCATTTATCCGCTGCCCGAGACGCGAGCCCGCATCGTATTCGACGAACCGCAACGTGCCATCACGCCCGGCCAGGCGACTATTTTTTACGACACTGATGGGGGCGACGAAGTGGTGGGCGGCGGGTGGATTGTTCGCAAATAATTATTGTTTCTGCTCCCGAAAACCGTATAATTATAGAGAGATTTATGAGCACACCTGTTGCAGAAATTTTAGAAATGAGCGTTGCAGAGCGATTGCAAATAGTCGGAGATATTTGGGACAGTATTGCTGCGGACTCAAAGAATCTTGTGATTACCGACGAGCTTCGGCGAGAACTTGACCGAAGGTTAGCAGCCTATAAAAACGATCCTGACGCTGGGGTTTCGTGGGAAGAGCTTGAAGACAGGCTTGCACGCTCGCGATGAAATTCCAAATTCTTGTCAGGCCTGAAGCCGAAGCCGACATTGAAGGATCGTTTGACTGGTATGAAGATGAGGTGCTCGGTCTAGGCCATGAATTTCTGCAAGCTCTACGATCAACGCTTTCACTTGTGAGCACAAACCCGCTATTGTTTCCCGTTATTCACAGGCAAATTCGAAGGGCAATAGTGAGGCGATTCCCACATGCGTTTTTCTTTTTTGTCCGCGATGAAACTGTTATCGTCACCGCTTGTGTTCATCATAAACGCGATCCAAAAGTCTGGAAACGGAGACGCTAACGACTGTCATAACTCAACGCAAATAAGAATCTGATAACAATTCATAAGGATCTGGATATGCCAAAAGAAAAGAAACGACTAAGCAAAAGCGCAAAAGCCGCACAAAAATTATTAAGTGAATCTAAAATGCTCGCGTCGGCAAAAGCTGCACTGAGCGGCGGGCAGGAGTTCAAATCTTCGGTGGTGACGCCGCGGGTAAATACGACCGCGAACAAACCGCGGCCCGAGAAAAAGAAAGGATAAGCTAACAGAGCCCAGCGTTAGCTCCTCGACAAATGACCAAGTCCGAACTTCGCAAGATCTACCTCGAGAAACGGCGAAATATGGCCGCGGACGCGCTCGCCTCAAAAAGTCTTCGTATCGCCAGCCGATTTTTTGAAAGTTGTGAGCTGAGCACTGTGCGGACTCTCCACTGTTTTATTCCGATCGCAAAGTTTCACGAGATCGACACTTCTCTCATTTACGAGCGTATTTGGAGAGACTTTCCGCGAATCAAAACGATTGTTCCCCGAGTTGATTTTGACAGGGGCGAAATTGAGAGCTTTACATTTACGGTGGTAACAGAATTGGCCGAGAATAAATGGGGAATACCCGAATCAGCCTGTGGCGATCTCACGGATCCGCAAGAGATCGACTTAGTGATCGTGCCGTTGCTTTGTTTTGACAAACGGGGCTATCGAGTGGGTTACGGCAAAGGGTTTTACGACAAATTCCTTAGCCGGTGCCGTCCC
>JAYVDQ010000655.1:0-6482 GCA_043749325.1 Chloracidobacterium sp.
TGGCGCGGGCAGTGCCCATCGAGTTAGTAGCCGACCATGTGCCCAGCGACGGATCGTAAATCTCCGCGCTGGACACGAAGCTGAAACCGTTCCAACCGCCGGTGACGAGCACACGGCCATCTGCCAGCAGTGTGGCTGCGTCCGCAATGCGTCCAGTGCTCATCGAGCCGGCACCTGACCAGGTGCCTGTCGCGGAATTGTATATCTCAGCGCTGGCTATCACGCTTCCGTTGAAACCGCCGGTGACGAGTACCCGGCCGTCTAACAACAGAGTAGCTAGGAATGGGGCCCGCGCGGTGCTCATCGAACCCGTAGAAGACCACGTGCCCGTCGCGGGATTGTAGATTTCGGAGCTGGTTAAGAAGGCCCAGTAGCCACTGCTATCACCTCCCGTGACGAGCACCCGGCCGTCTGCGAGCCGAGTGGCTGTGTGCTGCATACGGGCAGTGCTCATCGAGCCCGTAAGCGTCCACGACCCGGCCGCTTCGACCTCAAGGCCTGGCGTAAAGGCCGCGCTCAACACGACCGCGACGGTGACTAATAATAAAAACAATCTGACTAGGTTTTTCATAAATTCCTCCATTTTGTGTTTGTGATTGGCGCGGCTGCGAAGGCGCAACCCGCCCGAATGATCCGCGAAGGAAACCTTCCGGACCGGTAAAGTCCAAGGGTAATTAGGTTAATTACTTAGTTTCCGGCATTTCGGATCACAACCTGATCCATCTCGCCGTTTCACTGCTGACGAGGACCTGTTTCCCGTCCCCGCTCCTCGCTATGTGCAACCAATCTTGACCTCGATCTCATTGGTTTGTTGTCTGAACTGATTAGCCTGCGCCATCGTCAATTGACCATTCGCCTGCTTCGCATTGACCTGATTCAGAAACGCTCCCAGCTTTCCACACGCCGCAGACAGGTTGTTCAAGTCTATATTTTTCAGAGGCGCGTTGAAACTGTTCGCTACCCCGGTAGGCAGGTCCATACTACTGATTATCGTGATGAGATTCCGGACAGCTTGTCCCGCTGTCGGAGTTGAGGTCGGAGTCGGTGATGGAGTTGGAGTTGGTGGAGTCACTTGCCCCGGAACAATTGCGATCCCCGCAGGACATGAAAACATGCCGCCGGATGACAGTACTGTTTGTCTCCCGCTTGTGGGGTTAACACGGTAAACAGTTGCGGCTGGGGACCCGGAACAAGCTGCTGCATCGACCACAAGTATGTTGCCGTCAAGCTCTACCGCTAGCCACCCCGGAGCCTTAAAACCACCAGCCGTTGACACAACAGTATGAGACCCTGTCGAGGAATCTATGCGAAAGACCGCCCCAACGCCGCCGCCGAAGCCATCCGCTCCACCGACAAACGAATTAAGATCGGCCACCAGGAGCTGCCCGGCGGCGTTCAGTGCAACACCTTGGGGATCAAAGAAACCACCCCCGGAGGACAAGACAGTCTGCACTCCCGTAATAGGGGAAACTAAGATTAAGGCCCCGCCCGGAATGCGGTTAAAGGGAAATACCCCGCCAGCGTTACTATCAGCCACAATGATTGTCCCATCGCTTGCAACTGCGATGCCAACCGGATTTTGAAAAGACCCACCAGAAGATACGATACTTTGTGAACCGGTAACCGGGTCAATTCGGATTACTTTATCCGCGGTCGCGTCGGCGACCACGAGTTGTCCGCTTGCCTCGATCGCTATCCCGACGGGTTCTACGAAAAAACCGCCTGAGGAAACCGCCGTCTGCGATCCGGTCGCAGAATCGATCTTAATGACCCCGCCTGATCCCCCGAACGCATTCGAATCGGCCACAAAAATATCGGCATTCCCAGCTATGGCAACTGCTGTTGGATCAACAAAGAATCCACCTGAGGAGATCGCCGTCTGCGCTCCTGAATCTGGATCGATCCGGATGACCCCGCCCGATCCTCCAACAGCTTGCGGATCCACTACTACAATGTCGCCCGTGTTAAGGGGCACCGTGATCGATGTAGGCGTCGGTGCACAGCCGCCGAGACGTACAGACACATTATTTGAACCAAGGTTGGCAGCAGCAAAATCCTGCATGCCGTCATTATTGAAATCTCCAATCGCTACATCATGGGGATTACTGCCCACTCCTACATTCGTCGTACCGCTGAAACTGCCTGCTCCGTCTCCAAACCGGATCGAGACGTCACTGGAGTTATGATTGGCAGTAGCAAGATCCTGCTTTCTGTCATTGTTGAAATCACCTATGGATACATAAATTGGAGAAGCACCCACGCTGACATCTGCGGTGCTGATGAAGCCGCCCAGTCCATCTCCAAGACGGATCGAGACGGTACCTGCGCTATAGTAATTGGCGACGGCGATATCCTGTTTGCCGTCATGGTTGAAATCGCCTATTGCTATGCCAATGGGCCCTGCACCCACGCTCACATTAGGTGCGCTGCTGAAACCACCCAGCCCATTTCCCAACCGGATCGAAACGGTGTTTGAGGAAATATTCGAAGCTGCAAAATCTAACTTACCGTCACTGTTAAAATCGCCTATGGCCACAAAATAGCTATAGCCCCCGCTGATCTCAGTTGTGCCACTAAAACCGCCAAGTCCGTCTCCAAAACGGATCGAGACTGTATTGGTATTAGCGTTGGCGGCGGCAATATCCTGTTTGCCGTCACTGTTAAAATCCCCTGTAGCTAGTGAATAGGAATCTCCACCGACGCTAACATCCGTGGTGCCGCTGAAACCGCCAAAGCCATCTCCAACGCGGATCGAAACGGTATTTGAGCTTGTGTTGTCAACGGCAATGTCCGGCTTGCCGTCATTATTGAAATCGGCAATGGCTACTGAATAAGGGCGGCTGCCGACGCTAACATCCGTTGTACTGCTAAAACCACCATGCCCATCACCAATACGGATCGAAACGGTCGTCATGCCAGAGTTGGCGGCCGCTAGATCCTGTATGCCGTCATTATTAAAATCGCCTATGGCTACGGCAGCAGTAGTATACCCAGTGCCGACATCGGCCGCATTTGTGAAATTGGGTGTCCCGACGCAGGCTGGCGCCGTTGTATTGGATACGCGCGCCAGTTCAGATTTCATCGGCGTGGCGCCGTTATATTTGTAAACGGAAAGGCTAATCCCGCCGATGAGGATCAGGGTAATAGCGGCAAAAGTTGCATACTTGTGCCTTTTTATTCCCGTCACGATATACTCGGCGCTCAATGTTGGACGGCGGCGGATGAGTTGCGTCTTTGGCTCGTCGGTGCTTGAGATGGTAACAAACGGTGTTGGTTGTATCGCATATTCCATTCTTTTCTTTTCTCCTTGGAGGTCATTAAGAAGGTCATGCGCGGATTGGTAGCGGGCTTTTTTGTCCTTAGCTAAGGCTTTTGTGCAGATCGGCTTCAGTTCCTGAGATATCGCGTTTAGATCAAGTGAAGCGGGGTCGTGCTTGAGGATCGAGGTGACGAGATCGGTGACGCTGTTGCCCATGAAGGGCGATTCGCCTGTTAGCATTTCGTGGAAAACTACGCCGAGGCTCCACAGGTCGGTCCGCGAATCAACGACCTGGCCGCGGGCTTGTTCCGGCGACATGTACGCGACAGTTCCCATGATAAGGCCGGGTTCGGTATTTGGCGACACGGGGACGGGGGGACGCGGGGACACGGCGATCAAAGTGTTGTCTTCCTCACCGCGTCTCTGCGTCTCAGCGTCTCCGCGTCTGTTCTCTGTCAGTTTGGCGAGGCCAAAGTCTAGCACCTTCACCAGTCCGTCCTGTCGCAGCATGATGTTCTCGGGCTTGATGTCCCGGTGGACGATCCCTGCCGAATGTGCTGCCTGCAGTGCCGCAGCTATTTGGCACATGATATCGAGGCTCTCGGCGGATGTCAGGCCGCTTCGCATCCGCTCGCGCAATGTCTCGCCGTCAACGAACTCTGAGACGATAAACCGGGCACCTTCGAATGAGCCGATCTCGTGGATCGTCAATATATTTGGGTGATTGAGTGCCGAGGCTGCACGGGCTTCCTGAATAAATCTCCGGACTCGCTCCTTATCCTCGGCTACTTCCTCATGCAGGACCTTAAAAGCGACGGGGCGGTTAAGCTCGGTGTCGTCCGCGCGATAGACTTCGCCCATTCCGCCGATCCCGATCAGCTCCTTTAGACGGTAGCGGCCGATCACCTGTCCTTCCTGGAAATTATTTTCGGCACCGACGATCTCAACGACCTCATGCAGTATCGGGTCTGCGAGAAAACCGCTTTCGTAGGATCCAAGAAGGTCGTCAACTTTTTCGCGGACAATGGTGTCCCCGGCACACGCTTTATCTAAGAATTCAACACGATCTTCGACGGGCAGGGCTTGTGCCTGGTGGAATATCTCCTTAACTTGTTTCCATTTTTCCTCGTTCATGTCTTTTCTCCGCGAGTCAGCTCGTGCTTAAGCCAGGCTCTGGCTACAGCCCAGTCGCGTTTCACGGTGGCGGTAGAAATATTCAAAATTTCGGCGGTCTCCGGGACGTCGAGCCCGCTAAAATAACGAAGCTCGACGATCTGGACCTGTTGCGGATCTATCTTTGCCAATCTTTCTAGAGCCTCGTCCAACGCGAGCAGATCAATTGCCTTTTCGTCAGGTGCGGCGATAGCATTTGTTTTTAACACATCGTCGAGGGCAACATTTTCTTCTGCTCCGCCGCGTTTTTGACGGTGCCTGGTTTTTGCGTGATCAACCAATATTCGCCGCATCAATTTCGCCGCCAGCGCAAAGAAATGGCCTCGGTTTTCCCACTTGACGGCACGTTGATCGACAAGTTTGATATAAACCTCGTTGATCAGGGCGGTCGTATGGAGCGTGTGATTGGCCCGTTCGTGCCGGAGCTGGTAGCGGGCTTGCAGCCGGAGTTCTCTGTAAACGGCACGGATCAACTCTTCGGTTGCCTCGTGTTCGCCAGCGCCCCAGGCACGAAGCATGGCGGTGATCTCTTTTTTAGAGAGAGATGATGCGTTCATTGCTGAACCACGCGTTGAAAGTTTCTTAGACGGTTGCGACGCTATATTAATGATGCCTTTGAAATAAGTCAATGACGTCGTCAAGCGGCTAAAATTAAGCTGATAAAATTCAGACAAATTCACGACTCGTCCATCTCCTCGCTCGTAATCACTCGAGATCAATTTCTGCTCTTAGATAAATACGCGACAAACGGAAGAAATCGGGATCATGCTTTTTTAGTTTTTTTTCGGATGGACCGGATTTTGACTATTCCTATCTGCTCATCTAGCATTTCACTAACTAGAGAACCGCATTGAATTACTTCAACTATTACACAGAGATCGAGGACACATTCATCCGCCGCCGGGCGAAGAATCTTTTTCTCAGCCCGCTCGATTGGGCCCTTATGGAGATGTGGCAGTATCGTGGGATACCGCTGCATATTGTTATCCGCTCGGTTGAATCAGTATTTGACGTTTTCGATAAACAGCCCGCCGGGACACGGACGATCAAGAGCCTCTTTTACTGCCGCGAAGAGGTCGAGGTCCAATACGCCGAATGGCTGCGGTCGCAGACGGGGAAATCAGACGACAGTAGCAGCGGCAGTGAGCAGTTTTTTGCCGAGACGGTCGTCGCCTATATTAACGATGCAGTCGCGACCCTGAAAGCAATTCAGATGGAAAATTTGAGCGAAGACATGGCCCGTGCTGTAGTGCGGCTTGCGGAACTGGCCGCGAACCTGACGGGCGACGCCGAGACGGTGGATGCGACGCTTGGCGATATCGAAAAATTACTTGACCGGGCGATGCTTACAAATTGGGAGCCGGTGCATCTAAAGACTTTGAAGAGAGAGGTCGCCGGCCAGCTTCGCGGCTATAAGGCCGACATGGAGCCGGACGCCTATAAAAATACCTTTGACCTGATGCTCTTAAAACGTTTGCGCGAAGAAGCGGGGGTCCCACGGCTCGGGTTGTTTTATTTATGAGAAAGTCCATTTCGGTTGTTGGTGTTGCTCTTTTTCTTGCTATTGTTGGATCTGCCCAAACCAAGCCGTTGGTAAAGCCGACCCCCTCGAAGATCCCGGCAGGCGTTCCGGTCAAGCCCGGCACGACACCAAAGCCGATCGCTGCCAAGCCGACGTTCGACGTCGGAAAGATCGACGGCCGCACTTATACAAACGAGACGTTCAATTTCCGGGTCACGTTCCCCGATACCTGGCTCATTCCGGGTGATGATTTTGAGGAATATATGAAAAAACAGGGCTTTGACCTCGGCCTCAAGGCTCCTGATTCGCTCCCGCCGATCTCCCAGACAAAGATAAATCAGGCGATCAAGCGCGTACATATTCTTATGACCGCGTACCGCTCGATTCCCGGTGCTACCGACAACGCGATCGTCCGCATCTCCGTCGAGGACCTCGCCGCCAACCCACAGATCAAGGACGCCGTCGATTATTTTGACGCGATCCGGGCGACATACGCGGGTATGAAGCTGCCCGCGGATTTCAAATATT
>JAYVDQ010000656.1:0-3783 GCA_043749325.1 Chloracidobacterium sp.
CGGAATGTTCGGCTCGGAAGAGCAAAATGAGATCATCCCCGCCATCGAACATTGCCGGGATACGCTTGGCATTAACGTAAGCGGGCCGTATTCGCCGGATACTATATTTCTTCGTGGATTTCGCGGCGATTTCGACGGCGTGATAGCTCTTTATCACGATCAGGCGACTATCGCGGTCAAATCGCTGTCGTTTGGCACGGGCGTTAATGTTACGTTGGGCTTACCGCTGATCAGAACGTCAGTCGATCACGGGACGGCTTACGACATCGCGGGAAAGGGCGTTGCTGACGCATCCAGCATGGTTACGGCGATAAAGTTGGCGGCTGAGCTTGTCGCGGGTTCGCGGAAAAATGCTCGAATCTGATAATATTGTCGGTGAATTATTCGGAGATTTCTTTTTGATGAGCGATAAAAATAAAAATCCGCCGAGAGTACTTGTCGCCGACGACGACCCTCAGGTTTTGAGTTTTGTTAGATCGGTCCTTGAGAAGGACGGCTTTACGGTGGTGACGGCAGTTGACGGCAAAGAGGCCTACAAGCAACTGCAGGCGGAGGAACCATTCGCTGCCGCGATATTGGATATAGTCATGCCGCACATCGAAGGCCGGGACCTCGTGCGTTATATGCAGTCCGAGAGGCGGCTGATGAGAATTCCGGTGATCATTATGACGGGTGATCTGAATTCGCGTCTCTCGTCGGACAGCTTTTCGGCCGGGGCGGTCGCGTTTTTGCCAAAACCATTCACCGATTCGCAGTTAAAGACGATGCTCCATATGTTTGTAAAGCCCCCAGCGAGATGATCGGCTGTTGAATTTTCGGAGATCAAACAGGCAGTGACTAAACCTAAACTATTGCTGGCTGACGATTCGGCAACGATCCGCAAGGTCGTGGAACTGACGTTTGCCGACGAAGGTATCGAAGTATTCGCGGTCGCGGATGGCGATGCCGCGATGCTGAAATTTGTCGAGGTCCAGCCCGATATCGTCCTGGTTGACGTTGAAATGCCCGGCCCGAGCGGTTATCAGATATGCGAAATGATCAAGCAGGACGAGGCGACCAGGCATATTCCGGTGCTGCTGCTGGTGGGTTCATTCGAGCCGTTCGATCAGGATGAGGCGGAGCGTGCGGGTGCCGACGGATTTTTGACCAAGCCGTTTCATTCTATCCGCGATCTGGTCGCCCGCGTCTCGGATTTGCTGGGTATGGGAGATCCGCCAATGGCGGTAGGCCCCGAAACTGGGGATATCGAGGAGCTTTATAGCAACAGTTTCGCAGAGACAGTTCCGATCCAGGACTACGACACTGAAGAAGACCTTTTCGAAGATTTGTCCGGTGATGAAGGACTGACTGAATCAGCCGCCCCCGTTGATACTGCCGACCAAAATGAGGTAGACCCGTTCGGAGATGCGGGACTGGATGATGAGATGATCGAGACCATCCACCCCGGTGGTCCGGCTGAGGAGAATGGCGATGCGGAGTTGGTTCCCGTTGTTGAGCCAGCGGAACCGGTAAGGGATTTTGACTGGTCACCGGCCGCAAAGATCGGCGAAGAACCCATATCCGAACCGGCGGAGGCCGACTTTGAGCCACGTTTTGTTTTCGCGGACGCGGAGACTGTCGAGGGGTTTAGTTTCTTGCATAGCGATAAAAATGCCGGGATGGCCGCCGCTGAGACTGTTGCTGAGCCATCAGAAGAGTTGATCGCGCTTATCGCAAAACGCGTTGTGGAAAAGCTATCCGATCGAATAATTCGGGAGATCGCACAGGATGCCGTCCCGCGAATCGCCGAAAAACTCATTCGCGAGGCCCTCGAAGAGGAAAACAAGGGCTAGGAAAATTGGAGAAGCCCGCGCGTAACATTCAACACGACCCGTGTTACGCCCTTGCTTACGCGCGGGCTTCTGCATTTTATTTTTATGGAACTTGCAAAGGCCTACGACCCCAAGTCTGCCGAAGAAAATCATTACACACGCTGGGAAGAGAGCGGCTTTTTCGCGCCCGAGATCAATCAAAACCCGGATGCCGAGGCGTATTCGATAGTCATACCTCCGCCAAATGTTACCGGCAGCCTACACATGGGTCACGCTCTCCAACACACGCTGATGGACGCCCTGACGCGTTGGAAGCGGATGCTCGGATATCGCACACTTTTCCTCGTCGGCGTCGATCACGCGGGCATTTCGACGCAATTGATGGTCACGCGGCAGCTCAAAAAGGAAGAGCAGAAATCGCCGCAGGACATCGGCCGCGAGGCGTTTACCGAAAAGGTTTGGGAGTGGAAGCATAAGTACGGCGGTGAGATCACGCGGCAAATACGGCGCGAAGGGCTGTCGGTCGATTGGTCGCGCGAGCGTTTTACGATGGACGACGACCTGTCGAAAGCGGTGCGTGAGGTTTTTGTTAGGCTCTACACGGAAGGCTGGATTTATCGCGGCACACGGATCGTAAACTGGTGCCCGAAAGACAAGACCGTGCTCTCCGACCTTGAGGTCAAAGAGGAAAAGGCCAAGGACGGCAAGCTTTATTACCTGACCTACCCGGTTAACGGCGGCGGCACTGTGACCGTGGCGACGACACGCCCTGAGACTATGCTTGGCGATACGGCGGTCGCGGTCAATCCTGAAGATGAACGATACACCGGGCTGATCGGCAAGACGATCGCCCTGCCGCTGACAAACCGTGAGATCCCGATCATCGCCGACGAGTATGTCGAATCCGAATTTGGCACCGGTGCGGTTAAGATCACGCCGGCTCACGATCCGAACGATTGGGAGATCGGCGAGCGTCACGCGCTCGAAAAGCTCGTCATTATGAATGACGACGCGACTATGAACGCCGGGGCGGGAGCGGATTTCGAAGGCCTTGACCGTTACGTCGCCCGGGCAAAGGTCATCGAACGGTTTGACGAGCTGGGGCTCCTGGCAAAGATCGAGGATTACGACGCCACGCTGCCGCATTGCGAACGCTGCAAAACGGTCATCGAGCCGCTGCTGTCGGAGCAGTGGTTCGTCAAGATGGACGACATGCGCGACCTGGCCCTGAAGTTGATGAATGACGAGGGGCTGCCGCATTTTTATCCTGAGATTCCGAACAAAAAAGTCTATACGACGTGGCTCGAAAACTTGCGGGATTGGACGATCTCACGGCAGCTTTGGTGGGGGCATCAGATCCCCGCGTGGTACGACGCGGAGGGTAATGTTTATGTCGCGCGCACGAAGGAAGACGCGTTCGAAGCCGCTGGTACGCAGGATCTGACCCAGGATGAAGATGTTCTGGATACATGGTTTTCTTCCGCGCTATGGCCGTTCTCAACACTCGGCTGGACGGGACAATCAGTCCAAGGTTCAAAGTCCAACGTCCAAGGTCAAGAGGGCGTTGAATCGGCTTTGGACTTTGGACCTTGGCCTTTGGACTTGCAGACGTTTTATCCGACAAATGTGCTCGTCACGGGCCGCGACATCATCTTTTTGTGGGTGTCTCGAATGGTCATGACCGGCCTAAAATTCATGGGCGAACGGCCGTTCGACGACGTTATTATTCACGGGACCGTGCTCGACAAAAACGGCCAGCGAATGTCGAAGACCAAAGGCAACGGTATCGATCCACTAGATATTTTCGAGAAGTTTGGCGTTGACGCAACACGGATGGCGCTAGCCGGATCGGCGACCGGGATGGATTTTGCGTGGCGTGACGAAAAGGTTGAATCGTATCGTAATTTCGCCAACAAGATCTGGAACGCGACGCGGTTTTGTTTGATGAATTCGGAAGGTGCGAGTGTCGATC
>JAYVDQ010000657.1:0-3487 GCA_043749325.1 Chloracidobacterium sp.
ACCGTCGCACGACCGGGTGATTGCCGTGTCCAGTGGCGGCGTTCCGTGGTTGCCCATGCAACGAGTAAATTTGTTGCCAACCTGAATTCCACCTCCGCAAAGAACGTTGGAATGAGCAACGGTAATGGTGCCTTGCTCCAGTGCCCCGATCGACATCGGAATCTTCCATGTGGAGCCCGGCGGGTATCGGCCCTGGATAGCGCGATTGTAGAGCGGGCGTTTTTCATCCTGCCAGTATGCCGCTATCTTCTTTAGGCCTTCATGGGTCGAGCTGCCGTTAACGAAAATGTTCGGGTCAAACGACGGCGCCGACGCCATCGCAAACATCTCTCCATTATTGGGGTCCATCGAAACGACCACCCCGCGTTTTGTCGAAGATACAGCGAGCTGGTGTTCGGCTTCCATTTGGAGATCGTAATCGATGGTCGTCACCATGTCCTGGCCGGATTGCGGCGGAACGATCTCAAGCTCGCTCTGAACGCGGCCGCGGCTGTCCACAAGCACCTTTCGGTAGCCGGGCTTGCCGCGAAGATATTCGTCATAATATTGCTCAAGGCCGCCCTTGCCGACGATGTCACCGGGACGAAAGCCTTTTTCTCTAACCTCGGGGTCCTCGAGCTGTTTCGGGCTGATCTCGCCGACATAACCCAGAACGTGGGAGAGTGACGTTCCAAGCGGATAATAACGCTGCGGCTGCAGTTCGACGCGAAGCTCGGGAAATTCGAGCGAGTGGGACTCGACCCATGTGATATCCTCGATGCTGACATTTTCTTTGAGGACAAGAGCTTCGAATTCGTTATGATTTTTGATAAAATTCAGCCGCTCGACGACAAACTGACGGTCGATGCCGAGTCCGTGGGAGTACACGTCAACGCGGTCGTTTACATTGACGGATTTTAGCTCCTCGTTTGAGAGCACAACATTGTACGTGGGCCGGGAATCAACGAGGAGCTTACCATTGCGGTCAAAGATCGCACCTCGCGGAGCGGCGATCGGTATCAGGCGGACACGCTGATTTTCAGCCCGTTCACTGTAGTAATCACCTTTCACGATCTGAAGGTAGTACAGCCGAACACCCAACAGGGCCAGTAAAATAAAGGCAATGGCCTGTATTGAGCCGACCCGGACACCTAAATTTTGAGCTTGATCACCGATCTTCATATTTGAAAAATGACCCTTATTTATTTAATCGAATTGGATTCCGCCGGCGGGTCTGGCGCCGCGGAGCGAATACGTCCCGTTTCTTGCGTCTGATCTTATCGCCGGAGAAACTTTGCAGGACGAGGTAAACAAGCGTTCCCGCGATCGTCGTACCGATCAGCGAGTACGCGGCCGTGACCAGAACGTCGCCGCTGGGCGGCTGGCCAAACAGCCTGTGGAGCCCGTAATAGATCAGATCGTTCAACAAACACGCTCCAGCTATGACGGGGATCCGTAAGATAAGGTTGTCCATGTAGACACGCCTTGCGATCTCGGAAACCACAAATGCTATAACGGTTTTAGAGAATCCATTGGCACCCAGCAAGCCGCCGCTCAACGCATCGACTGCGACGCCTGAGATCGTGCCGAATAGGATTGCCCTGATCGAGTTTCGCTGGAGAGCGGCATAGACGACGATGATCAATGGAAAGTCGATATACGCGAGCGGCTCGGCGACATTCCGCAGCGTCCACTGCAGCAGGATCGCTATGATCAAACAAATTGTGAGCCTTACGCCTTCCATTTCTTAAAACTTGACGCAGCGACACGGGGACGCTGAGACACAGTGACAAAACCTCAACAACAGCACAATTTTCATACAACCCGGACCACAAAATCCCTGCGTCTCTGCGTCTCGCCCTCTCCGTGTCATTTCTTCGCCGCATTTGGCAGCTTTTGTTCAAACGGCTCGCGTGGCGGTGGTTCATAGAGAAGAATGCCCACTTCCTGCATCGAATTTAATTGCGACGCCGGCCGGATCTCTATCTGATGATGGGTCGTCGCCGATCCGGAGACTACACTTACGATCTCACCGACTTTTAGGCCGGGCGGGTAAATCCCGTCTTGACCGGTCGTAAATACCGACTGCCCGACCCGTACATCTACGGTGCCCGGCACGTATCTCATTTCAAGCAGATCACTCTTGCTTGTTCCCATGACAACACCGAGGGCATTTGATTCGCCTATGAGGCCGATTACAGCTCCGAGCCCCGATTTGTTATGCGTGATGAGGTCGATCTGACAGGTGAGCGGGCTGACCGCTGTTACGCGTCCGACGAGGCCGCCATTGGTGACAACCGGCATATTCAACGCCACGCCATCAAGACTGCCGCGATTTACGATCGACGAATCGAACCAAACCGACGGATCGCGTCCGATGATACGAGCGGTCAAAATCTTGTATTTGCTCGTCTCCTTGAGCTGGAGCAAGGATTTTAGACGCGTATTCTCAGAGGCCAGATCCTCTTTTTGCTTGACCTCGACCTCGAGTTCCTGTACGCGTTGTTTGAGAACGTCGTTGTCCGACTGAGCGGAGCGAAGTGCGGCGATGGATGTAAAATAATTGGAGATCGATGCAGTGATGCTTGTCACCGGCGACTGGACGAAATCCGCACCCGTCTGTGTCCACGACCGGACCACGCGCTGACCCGACGTGATCTCACGCGCGTCAAATGCCATCAGGACAAAATTGACGAGCAAAAGCGCGATCATCAGCCAAGGGGTCAACCGCCAAACATCTTTTTGACTACGTTCAACCATCGCCTGGAGTGGAGAGCCGAGAGTTGAGAGTGGAGAGCAAGATTCTGTTTACTCTCCACGCTTTACTCTCTACTCTCGACTAACTTCCTGTCATTAATGAATTATCCCACTTTACGCGTTTGAGGAGCTCGAAATCTGAAAGCATTTTGCCGGTTCCGAGCACGACCGACGAAAGCGGATCGTCGGCGATCACAACCGGCAAGCCGGTCTCGATCATTAATCGTTTATCGAGATTCTTTAGCAATGCCCCGCCACCGGTGAGGACAATACCGCGTTCGATAATGTCGGCCGAAAGCTCAGGTGGTGTGCGTTCGAGGGCAACGCGGACGGCATTGATGATCGTCGAGACCGAATCCGAAAGAGCTTCGCGGATCTCTTCGTCGGTCATCGTGATGGTCTTTGGTATGCCTTCTATGAGGTTGCGGCCGCGGACATCCATCGAGAGCGGCTCTTCGAGCGGAAACGCGCTTCCGAGGGCGATCTTGATCGCCTCGGAGGTTCGTTCGCCGATCAGCAGATTGTATTTGCGTTTGATGTATTGCGTGATTGCCTCATCCATCTCATTGCCGGCGACACGCACGGCACGCGAATACACGATGCCTGAGAGCGAGATCACCGCGATGTCGGTTGTTCCACCACCGATATCGACGATCATGTTGCCGTGGGGCTCGGTAATCGGCAACCCGGCACCGATTGCGGCAGCCATCGCCTCCTCGACGAGATAAACCTCGGATGCCTTTGCACGATA
>JAYVDQ010000658.1:0-3910 GCA_043749325.1 Chloracidobacterium sp.
GCAGTGTCGCCTATCAAATGAAGTTCGGTTAAGAGTTTCTCCGTACCCTGAAAATTATGGACGAGTATCTCGATGTTTTGAAAATTTTTGAGATGAGTCTCGATACGTTCAAATTCACGTGTTGTCTCATCAATATTTGGCTTTAGAACCAGGATCATATAATTGGTAAATCTAAGATTTCAGTTAGTTTGTCGTCGTAAGTCTGGTAGTCGAATAGCGTCCGAGATGCCGAACCTCTTCGGTTTGTTCACGGATCTCGTCGAGAGCCCCTAGGAGATCACCCTCGATAGGGGGAACATTCACATCCAGATAAAAATTAAATTGCCCGGGCATATTTCTGATCGGCAGGCTCTCAATCTTTGCAAGATCGATCCCGCGGCGAACAAAAGGCCTCAGTGCATTATGAAGGGCCCCCGGCTGATTTTTTAACCTGAGTACCAGCGATATCTTGGTGCCCGTATTCTGCGTCTCCGTCTCCGGCGAAAGAAGGGCGAAACGCGTGTAATTTTCGCTGTTATCCTCCAAATGCTCGCGCAAAATTTTTCCGCCGTAAATCTCCGCCGTGCGTTTTCCGCCGATTCCGGCCCGCGTAAGATCTCCGCTCTCCACCGCACGCCGCACGCTTCCAGCCGTATCGTCAGCCGTCACGGTTTTCAAATGCGGATAAGCGGCGAAGAATCGCCGGCATTGTGCCAGGGCCGCCGGATGCGATTCGACGGTTTGGATCGACTCAAGTGTTGCCTCGGGGCAAGAGATCAAAAAATGCGAAACGGGCAAAATCACATCGGCGATAATATGTAGCGAGCTGTCGAGCAGCAGATCAACGCACCGGTGAACCGAGCCGATCAGACTATTTTCGAGCGGCGCCAATATTAGATCGGCCTTGCCGACCTCGATCGCCGCAAACAGATCTTCAAATGTGGGAAATGACACCGTCTGGCAGTCATCTCCCAATATCCCGAGAGCGGCCTCCTCGCTAAATGTGCCGCGGTCGCCCAGAAAGGCAACTCGCGACTTTCCGGTCAAACGTGTCACCTCGGCCCGCGGCGAATCCGAGCTTGTGAAAGGTTTTCGAAATGTCTTTTGCTGGAGCAGCAGCGATTCGTCGATGATCCGTTGAAAGATATTGTCAATGCTATGCTCGTCAAACGGCCCCGCGTTTTGCTGACGCAGGCGTGAAAGCACTTCCCGCTCGCGATGTGGGTCGCATAGGGACGTTTCCACGTTTGTTTTGGCCGCACCGACACGCAAAGCGATCTCGGCGCGTTTATTCAAAAGCCGCAGCAACTCGCTGTCGATCGCATCGATCTCCGCACGCGGATTTTCGATTGGCCGTTCATCCATCATTATTAGGCTATTACACTATCGCAAATTGTTGTACCGGATGGAGCCATTTTTGGAATCGCGGGTCGCGTCCATTGACGGCGTCGAAGAAGGTCTCCTGAATATGTTTCGTGATATCACCGCGAGCACCGTTCCCGATCACCGAGCCGTCAATCTCGCGAATAGGCGTTATCTCGGCTGCCGTACCGGTGAAAAAGGCTTCGTCGGCCTTTAGCACGTCGTCGAGATCGAGAGATCTCGTCTCAACTTCGTAGCCTAGCACCCTTGCTATCTCGATCGCGGAGTCACGTGTAATGCCCATTAGGATCGAATCATCGACTTTATTGGTAAAGATTGTGCCGTTCTTAACGACAAACAGGTTTTCGCCCGAACCCTCGGCCAGTCGTCCATCCATGTCGAGCAACAGAGCCTCGTCGTAGCCGCGTTCGAAAGCATCGGTGACGGCAAGTATCGAATTCAGATACTGCCCGCAAGCCTTGGCAGTCGTCGGCATCATGCTCGAATGAAATTTCCGCCACGGTGAAACAGTCACGCGAATACCGTTTTCGAGCCCGGCTGCACCGAGATAGGCTCCCCAAGCCCACGTCAATATCGAGACCTCGACCGGACATTTGCCCGGATGCAGACCAAGGCTTCCCGAACCCATAAAAGCGATCGGCCGTATGTAGCAGCTCGTAAAACCATTAGCCGCGGTCAACTCGACTATGGCGCCTGTCAATTCATCGAGAGTATATGGGATCGTAATATTATAAACGGCGGCGGAGGTAAAAAAGCGTTCGAGATGCTCTTTTAGTCGAAAAACGGCGGGACCGGAGATCGTATCGTAGCATCGAATTCCCTCAAATACTCCACTCCCATAATGCAGTCCGTGCGACGATACATGAACCGTCGCGTCAGCCCATGGAATGACCTTTCCATTTTTCCAGATCCATTGAACACCTTCAAAAGACATATATTTTCCTATTCAGGCGTTCAAACGGCCCAAAGATGATCTTCGGGTTTATAGTGTAGCCAGTAATCGCTGTTCTCCTGCCACTCCGGCCGGTAATTTGTGCTGACGACCGCTAATGTAGCTTCGAGTGCGACGGACGAATGCTCAACGTTTGGCGGTATCACTAGCGTCTGATTTGTTTTCAACTCAACCATTTCGCCGTCCAGATTGACCTGCCATTTACCGCGAACAACGTAGATGATCTCTTCATACGTGTGGCAATGCGACGCGGTGATCGCCCCGGCTTCGAGTTCGACGTGGGCCATCATTATGTTTTCCCCTACGGCTACGCCGCGTTTGTAGCCTCCGACTTCGGTTCGCGTTTTCTCATCGCTCCAATCGTAAAACTTCATGGTTTCTCCTAATTCACCTGCTTGTTGACCAACGTTTTTTCACCAAGCCAGGGCATCATCGCCCGCAGACGTGTTCCAACCTGTTCGATGAGATGTTTTTCGCCCTCAGCCTCGAGGCGTTTGAAGTTAGGTTTGCCGCTCTCGCATTCGCTCATCCATTCGTCGGCAAATTGGCCACTCTGGATCTCGCCCAGGATCTTTTTCATCTCGGCTTTCGTGGCGTGGGTAACGATGCGGCTGCCGCGAGTCAAGTCACCGAATTCAGCGGTATTCGAAACCGAATAACGCATATTGCCAATACCGCCCTCGTAAAGCAGATCGACGATCAGCTTCATCTCGTGCAGACATTCAAAATACGCCATTTCAGGTGCGTATCCGGCTTCGGTCAGCGTCTCGAAACCCGCCTGAATGAGCGATGTCAGGCCGCCGCAAAGAACAGCTTGTTCACCGAAAAGATCGGTCTCGGTCTCTTCCTTAAAATTTGTCTCGATGATCCCAGCCTTGCCGCCGCCGATCGCGGATGCATACGACATTCCGATGACGCGGGTGTCGCCGGTCACGTCCTGATGCACCGCCAATAGACACGGCACACCGCGGCCCCGTTCGTACTCACTTCGGACCAAGTGGCCCGGGCCTTTCGGCGCGACTAGAAATACATTCACATCTGCCGGCGGCACGATCTTGCTGAAATGAACGCCAAAGCCGTGGGCGAAGGCGAGATATTTACCCGGTTTCAAAGCCGGGGCGATCTCGTCACGGTAAACGCCCGGAGCTAGCTCGTCAGGCACGAGCACCATTATCACATCCGCCATTTCAGCGGCGTCACGGGTATATAAAACTTCCAGACCGGCGTCCTTTGCCTTTTGTATGGAGCGGCTGTCTTTAGGCAAACCGACAATGACATCGCAGCCCGAATCTTTCAGATTGTTGGCATGAGCATGACCCTGCGAGCCGTAACCAATGATCGCAACCCGTTTATCTTTAATAAGCTGCGGATCAGCATCCGCGTCATAAAACACCTTCATATTTATTCCTCGTAAATTTACGCGTTTGCGGAATCCGATAATTCCGCGATTCGTTCGAAAGGCGAGAGCCGGCTTATCGCCACGCAGCCGCTGCGGGTAACGTCGTTTATATCGAGCGGCTTGAGCATCTCGATAAACGTATCGACCTTTTCACGAGTGCCGGACATTTCAAGGATCATTCGATCGTGCGAAATATC
>JAYVDQ010000659.1:0-11487 GCA_043749325.1 Chloracidobacterium sp.
CGCATTCTGCCGGTGGACGACGCCAAAATCCCTGGCCGACGGCGAGATGTCCGCGTCGGGTTTCATCAGGACTTTGATCGCGGCGCCGACGTCCTCGTCCTTTTCGACGAATTTGACGTTATTGCTTGTGCCGCCGAACAAACGCTGAGCTGTCGCGATAAATTCCGTCTGTTGGGCATCCGTCACGTTCAATCCCGGAGCTATCGCGGGCATACGACGTGTTGCGACGAGAATGCCACCGACTTTTACAAAGGCGTCGAGCTTACGAAGCGATTCGAGAGGCATTCGCTCGATTCCGGGCAGAACGACAACATGGTGACGGCTTGCTCCAAGCACGAGATTGCCTTTTTCCGCGTTACCGACGGTGCGAAGCATTTCATCGTCAAAGAAGTTCAAATTGTACCCGGCCTCGAAAATGGCGGGCATTATCTTGTCACCGACCAGCTCTCGTTCCATATCGATCAGATGGACCTTTCCTGCTGTCATGTGTGCGTAGGCATCGGCGTTTGGCAGGTAAAGAGCGACGTCCGCCTGCGGCCTTCCCTGACGCATTATGTAGCTCATTCGCTGCAAATATTTAGCGAGGTCCGGCATTACGATCCACCACGGGTTTTTTTCGTCATAAATTCCCGCCGCGTAAAAACGCCAGCCCGGATACTCGACCTGGGGCGGTGTATATGCCCAGCCGTGGCCGATTAATTGGTTTATCCCTTGCAGAAAATGGATGTCGGCCTCGGCCTTGATGTCTAGCGGAGTGGCCCTGAATACCGGCGAATGGAGCCAAGTCCACGTCTCGGACGACGTGATATTGCGGCCGTATATATGATTCGCCGACGAAGCCCAGCGGGCGGCCCGTACAACCTTCCATTGAGCACCTTCGCCGTCCGAGATGTCGGCCCACTGGTTGCTCGAGATCGACGCCGGCGGCAGGCCGTAGCCCTGGATGCGGAATTTTGTCCCGTTTTTCTTCGACCATGCCTGCATAGGGACCATAAAATTGTCGTTGAAAAGCTCGGTGATCGTGCGACCCCAATCGTATCGGACCTCAGCCGTTTTTGGCCCCATATCCATTACGAGAGCCGGCAGGTAGGGCCTGAGATCGTAGCCGCGTCGTCGTTGGAATTCGGCCATAAAATCATCGGTCCAATCCTGGTTATAGACCTCGAGACTGTCGCAGAAGACCGAATAGGGAATCGTGGTTTTATCGAAGGCTTGAAAGAGCCTGTCGCCGGTATTTTTCAGATAGCTCGCGACCGACGGTTTGTCGAGATGATTGAGAACATACCCCTCGGCACCGAAAGCCGGGCGTTTGACCTGCATCCCGCTTTTGCCGGAGATGAAAAAATAGACCTCGGAACTGCTTGGGGTGTCGGCGGGCAGCATGACGTTATCGTCGCGGATGTCGGTCAGCTCTTTGACGTCAGCGGCGGCGAGCGTGGTGCCATGTGGTTTTGCGAGAAAGGTGGCTATCAGCTTTTCGGCGGGGATCATCGCGGGTACGGGAACCCGCTTTGTCGCCGCGTCCAGTTTGACGCGCTCGAACCTCAACTGCCCGGCGGCTTCGGTGATCGGCGTCCTCGCACCGCCAAAAGACCAGCCGCTGCCCAGCGTCAGATCGAACCGCATCCCCAATTCCTTTGCCTTTGCCGAGGCAAACTTGAGCATGTCGATAAATTCATCCGACAGATACGGCAGATTTTTGATGCCGTTCACCTCATCGTCCGGCAGCAGCGGATACACCGGTTGGACCTCGACGCCGCCGATGCCGCCTTCCTTCATCACGCGCAGCTCACGCTCGATCTCAGCCTTCGTGACCGACGGGCCGAACCACCACCAACGCATCATTATTCTGGCATCCGCTGGCGGGGTTTCGAACGACTTTTGAAGTTGTGTAGCAGTCTGCGGCAACACAGACCCACCGAGGCCCAGGACCAAGACGAGAAAATGTAAAAACCTTGATATTTTCATATTGTTACGGCTTTGCCGCAGGGGTGGGGTTTGGTAGGGCGGTGATCAGGCTCGATGCGTCTTTGGCATCGGTCGTTATGATCGACTTTCCATCGGCTGAGGCAGCGACAAACTTTCCGCTCGGTGTTTGAAGCCTGATATTGCCGCCCGTCACGAGGAGCTTGAAAATACACTCGCTCTCTACGGCTCCGCGGATCGGCACGCGATGGACGATGCCCTTCTCCTTGTCCTCGCGCATCTGGGATTGGCCAAAAACAAGCTTTACTTCGTCGCCACCTTTCAACGTTTCGCCATTCAGGTCGACCATCTGAAAAATCTGGTTATTAGTGATCTCTTTCGACACAGCGTCGAGACCGCCACCGGCAACCATCCCAATGTGGGCCCCGTTTGCAAACTTTAACGCGGTCGTGTAGACGGTCGGTTGATTTGGAGCGGCAGCCGCCTGGATGTCGAACAAGGTCGCGGTTTTGACATCCTTAGTGGTGACAAGCGCCGTATTTTCAATCTTTACAAATTTACCGCTTGGCGTTTCGAGATAGACCATCTTGTCCTTGATCCGAAGCTTGAACAGACACTCCGCTTCGTTCGCCCCTCTGATGGGAACGCGGTGGATCAGGGTTTTGTCCTTGTCCTCATGCCATTGCGAGGCATCCATGCGGATCTTTATCCGGTCACCATCTGCAACCTTTCCGCCATTGAGATCGTTCAACCAGAATGTCTGCTTTGCGGTAACGGCGGTCGCGACGGCATCCAGGCCGCCGCCGGCGACTTGTCCGATATATTTTCCCTCCGATGTCTTTATGGACACCGCCACCTCCGGTGGCTGTTGGGCCATCAGATTTTTGGAAATAAGAAGTATTGCGACGGAAATGATAAATTTTGCTTTCATGGTTTTCACTGTTCTATTTTGCAAATAACAGATATTCTTTCTCGACCGTTTCGCGTGCCGCGTCTTCGGGTAATATTAGCAACCTATGCTGGAATCTAATCGACTGTTTTGCTTTCAACGTAAATTTCCGCTCCTCTTTTTCGGGATCGAAAAGCTTTTGGCCGAAAGGGTTTAACGCAAGCAGGCCATATCCGCGGATCATCATATAGGATGGAAAGTTTTTGTTCTTCGGATGATCGAAAAGCGCAACCGTTACAGCTTCGCCGCCGAGTTTTCCGGCGACCGCACCCCACTTGCCCAAGGTTCCCCAGACCTTGTCGCCCGAAAGGCCTTCGCTGTTAAAATACCGGCCTGCATTACCTGCATTCGGCTTTCTTTCCGACACAACGCCGGTACGGTCCGTGACCTTTACCGCGATTTGGTCAGCCTGCTCCAACTCAGTCGCAATACGGATCGCAAACATACCTTCCTTGCTGTCGCCAAATACGACGCTGCCATTAGATGCGGTGAGAGTCGTTTCGCGGTCAATCCATCGTTTTCTTCCTATGACGTGAAAACGATATGCGGTCGTTTCAAATAGTACCGGTTTGCCATCGGGCATCGTCCAGATCGATTTTGTCACCAGAGAGGCCTGACCGTGACCGCTTTTGGCAGACACGATGCTTTTATGCACGATCCGCCCCATCTTTTCAAGCTCTGTGGCGGAGCGAAACGTCGAGGTGTTCCAAAAATCAACGCCGTTAACGCTGCCATAGCTCAGCGAACAACCAACCTGATGCGGATGATCGACACTCTCGCCGTCCCGAGTCTCGAACGGAAAACCGCGTGTAATAAATGTACCACCGGCCGCCATGACGGGAAATAAAACCGGCCGTTGGTATTTTTCATCCCATCTGTAGGAGGTAAACAGCCTGCCATCGACCGTGACATCGACCCTTTTCTCAGCCGGTTTTGAGATAAGACGTACATTCTGACCCTCTGCACGAATAACCGCAAGCAGCAAAAACATGCAAAGAGCAGCGGCGGTCTTCATAGGTCGTCAGTCCAGGTGAAACACCTCTTTAAGCTCGACAGATATAGGGCTGTTGTCGGCATTCGACGGCATTATGTCTTTCATAAACGCCCACCAACGTCGGCATTCATCGGTTTCAGGGATCGCGGCCCAACGTTCCTCGGATTCGATCTCGGCGTAGCCGAAAAGCTGATTTGTTTCGGCGTCGAGGAAGATCGAATAATTTGAAACGCCGTCTCGTTTAAGCACCGCCGTGAGATCGTCCCATATCGGCCGGTGACGGCGCTCGTATTCCTCTTGTGCGTCGGGGTTAACGCTCATCAAAAATGCTTTCCGGATCATTTCTTAATAGCTTCGACAAGTTGCACCGAGCTGTCGTTGATCTCAAATTTGAAGTTTTTCAGCATCGAAAACACTTCGGAACCGGCGAGCAGCGTCGACCCGTAGCCGTGGGCCGCAAACATGCTCGTCGGCCGGTGGTAATAAAACGCCGGGTCAAAAGCCATGCCCGTCCCGACACACGTGCCCTCGACCTGTCCTTTCGTGTTTACCTTTGTCGTGATGGCATTCCATGCGAGCAGCGTCATCGGAGCGTAGGCTCTGGCGTCGATCCAGCCGCGATTGACACCACGAGCGTACGCGTATGTATAGATAGCGGTTGCTGAGGTTTCGAGGTATGAATCTTCGCGGTCAAGCAACTGATGCCAAAACCCGGTGCCCGATTGATACGAGGCCAGACCCTTGGCATGTGCCCGGTACAACGCAAGTATCTGCGGACGCAGCGGGTGATTTTGCGGCAAGACCTCGAGCAGCTCGGCCTCGGTCATAAACGCCCAGCCATTGGCTCTGGCCCAGTGAAATTCTGGGTGTTCGGTCATTCCCTCCACCCAACCATGCATATAGATGCCGTGCTGGTGGTTGAACATCCGCCTGGCAAATGCGAGCACCTGTTTGCAGGCCTCGTCGTAATATTTACGCTCGCCGGTTAGCTTTCCCATCTGGGCGATAGCGGGTACGCCCATAAACATATCGTCGAGCCAGAGCGTGTTCGGCTGTGGCCGGTTTCGCGCTAAAGTACCGTCGGCCAGACGAAACTGTTTTGTCATGATGTGGCCGATTCCTGTGTTGATGATCGATTGGAGATTTGCTTTGCTGCCGCCGCGTTTTGCCTTTATCATCGCGGCAGTCATCGCCCCCGTGTCGTCAAGGGCACGCGGGAACAGGAGATTTCTGAGCGGCATCTTGGCTTCCCAATCCGAATATCCAGCGGTCGGCTTCTTGAATCCGTCCGCCGCATCGGCGATAAAGCCAAGCCGCTTTTCGGTATAATCGCGAAACCGTGTGTCGCCCGTCGCCTCGCTCGCGAGCAGCATCCCCGCGTATGTCACACCCCACTCGTATGACACGATCCGAAAATCACCGCGCGCCAGTATCGTATCCCCGTCGATTTTTGAATAGTCCGTAATGGGCTGATTCGTCTTTTCGTTGATAAACCCGGTCGGCGTTACCCGATTTAGGTAACCGTGAATCCGATTCAGGACGGCTGAAACCTCTTCCGGCTTTGGGATACCGTATGGGATCGGATAATCCGGTTTCAACAGATGCAGCGGTGTTGTCGCATCGGTCTGCGCTGATATCGTCGGACAAAACAACGCGACAATAAAAAGAAAAACGGTGAATTTCATATTGTTTAGGCGATCGTTAACGTCAGACGCGTCACCGACGCCGGGGCGAATTTGTAAACCAGTTTACCGCCCGCTCCTACGCTCACGCTTTCGTTTCGCGGTTCGAGGCCGTGCGGATTGTCAAAGGTGTTTCGGGCGTGAATATCGGTTGACGACAAAACTCTTGCCGCCGCCGAGACGATCTTTGCTCCGCCGATATTGATCTCGGTTTCGCGTGCCGCCGTTACCGACGGGTTGACCGCGGTGAGCGTGACGATCTTCCCACTTATGGACGCCGAGCCATTTAGGCCCCAGAAATGCGTCGGTATTTCTTTCTTCTGTGCATCAAAGCGCGAAAACCCAACCTGCGGCGAGACAAATTCCGTTCGGACCGCGGTAGCACCGGCGTGCGGCATGTACATCTCGAAAACGTGATAGTTTGCCGTTTCGACAAATTTATCTTCCTGCGCCTGAAAGATCGAGTGGATCGTGTTTATAAGCTGGGCCGGATTTGCCATCACGACTTTATCGGCATGGCGTTGGAAAGTATCGAGATTGATGCCGGAGATCAGGGCGTCGCGCAGCGTCGCGGCATAATCGTAAAGATACGGCGCCGGAACATTTGCATCCTGATTGTGCCAGGCACCCCATTCGTCAACGATCAGTTTTATTCTATGGTCGCGGTCGGTCTCGCCCATCACGGTCCAGTGGTCGCGGATCAGGCTTTCCATACGGTCGGAACGCATCAGCAGATCGTACCATTCGTTTTCGGTGTACTCGTTCGAAATGCCCTTGCCTGTGGAGCCGCAATAATAATGCAGTGCCCAGCCGTAAAGTTTGTTTAGTTGGCCGGCGCCTTTCTCGGTCAACTTTGTAAAAAACCGTCGCGTCCAGCCGAGATCACCGCCGTTCGGTCCGGAACCGACGAGTTGAAGCTTGACGCCATAGGTCGGCTGCCATGCCGTAAATTTACGAAATTCCTCGGCATATTCCTCAGGAAGAAAATCGCCGCCGCAGCCCCACGACTCGTTGCCGATCCCCCAATACTGTACGTTATACGGCTCCTTGCTGTTATTGACGGCCCGCTGGTTAGACAACGTGGTGAGACCGGCGGGAGCGTTGCAATATTCGAGCCATTCGAGATACGCCCGCACCGGCAGGCTGCGAAGATTTGCCGCCAGATAGGGCTTGGCACCGGTCAGCTTGCAGAGGTTGATAAAATCGTCGGTTCCGAACCAATTCGGCTCGTATTTCTGCGGGCCGGAATCCAGCGCCTCATATTCCTTTGAGGTTTTATATTTCGTATCGGCCCAAAAATTGACGCGCGATGGCCGTTTGTCCCTCGGCCCGATGCCGTCTTTCCAATCGTATTGGTCAGCAAAACAGCCGCCCGGATAGCGGATCACGCCAGGTTTGATCTTGGCAAGACTATCGATAAGGGCTTTGCGGATGCCGCCGACATTCGGGATCTTCGATTTTTCGCCGACCCAGATGCCGTCGTAAACGACGCCGCCGAGATGTTCGACAAAATGGCTGTAAAGATTGGGGTTTACGACGCCGATCGGCTCATTTATCAGGATCTCCACCCGTGATTCGGGTGACTGTGCGAACATCGCCCGCGGTGCGATCGCGGCCGATGCTCCGGCAAGGGTTATGGTTTTCAAAAAATCGCGCCTTTCTATCGTCATAAATCTCCTTACTTTCAAGATGAATTTAGCACTCCGACAGGATAATTCAGCAAAAAAAGTTGCGGACTGCAGCGAGTTTGCTTGTCGGAAAACCGCTTAACTGGTTTATTATAGTTTCACCGGTAATTTTACCATGAGCGTTATCCGGCGCTCTTCAAAGGTGACAAGGGAAACCTGATAAATTCTTGTAGTATTTTTCTATAATATTTTGCCGCAAACTACAAGCTACAGCCTGCTTTCTTGGCAAAAATTGATACGGTCCACGGGTGGCCAAAATGTTGCAATATCGACGAAAGGTCAATGCCGGACAAGATGACTTGAACATTGTGTATACAAAAATTAGTTCATCCACAAGGCCCGCGATATTTGGCCTCTTGCTTGCTTGCTGCTTTTCGAGTGTGATCCACGGGCAGGAAGTTTCTCTTAAGACAAAATATCAATCCGGCGACCTCAAATTGGCCTATGCGTCCCAAGCCGCTGATATTTTGATCTCGAACGAAGATCTCGAGGTCGTCCGGATCGCGGCAAATGATCTCGTCGCGGATATCGAAAGGGTTTCGAATATCAAACCAAAGGTTAAGACCGTCCGCGACAATCCATCAAAAAATGTAGTTATTATCGGCACGCTCGGCAAGAGCCCGTTGATCGGCGACCTGATCAAACGCGGCAAGATAAACGTGTCGCCCATCCGGGACAAATGGGAAAGTTTTCAGATCGAAACGGTGAGCGAGCCCATTCCCGGGGTCGAAAACGCCCTGGTCATCACAGGCAGCGACCGTCGAGGGACGGCGTTTGGCGTGTACGAGATGTCGCAACGGATAGGTGTTTCACCGTGGGTTTGGTGGGCCGATGCTGCTCCTGAAAAACGGGATATGCTCATTATTTCGAGGGGAAAATACGTGTCTAGCGAACCTTCGGTCAAGTACCGGGGCATTTTCCTGAACGACGAAGATTGGGGGCTACAGCCGTGGGCGACAAAGACCTTTGAGCCCGAGACCCGAGATGTCGGGCCGAAAACGTACGCGAAAATATTCGAATTATTGCTGCGACTAAAGGCAAACACGCTTTGGCCGGCGATGCACGAGGTGACGCGGCCCTTCAATTCGTTTTCCGCAAACCGTCAGGCGGCGGACGATTATGCGATCGTTATGGGATCCTCACACGCCGAACCAATGCTCCGAAACAATGTGGGCGAATGGAAGGCGAACAAGGACGACTATAATTTCGTCACCAATCCGAAAGGCGTGACCGATTATTGGGAAGAGCGTGTAAAAGAGAACGGCAAGTTCGAAAATATCTACACGATCGGAATGCGTGGTATTCATGACAGCCCGATCCAGGGCACGAAATCGCAGCCCGAGCGCATTCCGCTGCTCGAAAAGATCTTTGCCGTCCAACGCGCTCTGCTCAGTAAATACGTCGATCCCTCACCTGAGCGGGTTCCGCAGATCTTCTGCCCATATAAAGAGGTGCTCGCCGATTACCGCGGCGGGCTGAAGGTCCCTGACGATGTGACTATCGTGTTTCCGGACGATAATTTCGGCTACATCCGCCAGTTTCCAAACGCCGAGGAGCGCAAGCGTAAAGGCGGTTTTGGCGTCTATTACCACATTTCGTATCTCGGCCGGCCACTGTCGTATCTGTGGCTAAACACGACGCCGCCAGCAATGATATTTGAGGAAATGTCCAAAGCCTCCGCGAACGGAATGCGTCAGATGTGGATCGTCAATGTCGGCGACATCAAACCCGGCGAGATAGGTATAGAGTTCTTTCTCCAAATGGCGTATGACACTGACAAATGGAACCTCGGCAACGTCGACCGGTATCTCGAAACGTGGGCAAAACGCGAATTCGGCGAGCAGAATTTCGGCGAGATATCCGCGATCATGGACAAATATTACCGCCTCGGATTCCAACGAAAGCCCGAGCATTTGCAATGGTATATTCTAGGCGAGAAGCCGCGCCAAAGCGACCTGACGGAAACCGAGACGTTAGAAAGACTTGATGCTTATGCGGATATTCGTAAACGGGCCGAGGCTGTTTATGCGAACATTCCACCGTCTAAAAAAGACGTATTCTATGAGCTGGTATTGTATTCGGTCCGATCCGCCGCCTTGGCAAATGAAAGGTTTTTCGCCGCCGAGCTCGCTCAAAAACATCCGCACCATGCCGATGCCATAGTGTGGGCTGGCCGTTCTGTGGCAGCCGATGCCGAGATCACAAGCGAGGCAAAATATTTCAACGAAACCTTGGCTGGCGGAAAATGGCGTCACATCATGTCGCCCGAAATGAACGCCGGACAATGGCCAAGCATGAGGGCGACACCGCCCAAAGTTTCGCTGGCGGACTTTGATTTTGTCGCCCAAATCAATACGGCAAAGCCCCCGGCCCCTACTCCGTCGGCTGCACAAAATGATGTAATTTCAATCGAGGCCGAAAATTTTAGCGGCAGGAATGATAGATCTAAGGCAGGCTGGATGGTGATCCACGGTCTTGGCAAAACGGGTGATTCTGTTTCGGTTTTTCCGAATGTAGCGAGGAGCTTCACAAATTTGTTGGCCGATTCGCCAAGCATTGAATACCAGATCAGGGTCAAAAATTCAGCCGATTTTACGGCAAATTTCTATCTCGTCCCGACGCAGCCGCTGGTCCCGGGAAACGGGCTGCGTGTTGCGTTTTCGATCGATGGCGGATCGCCGCAGATCGTTGCTGTTGATAAAGATACCGAGGTATCGTCCGCAAAATGGGCGTTGAATATCCTAAACGAAACCTCGGTCGGCATGGGCAAGATCCGGCTAGAAAAGGGAGTTCATACTCTGCGGCTTTTCGCCGTCGACACGGGTGTTGTCGTCGATAAGATCGTTTTGAGCTCGGGCGAATTGCCGCCAAGCTATTTTGGGCCTCCCGAAACAATCATCTATTGAGGGAAACTATGAAAGACGACGACATACACAATAACGCACGTTCGCTAAGGCTCCGCGTTGTGTCCGCGATTCTTTTTCTCCTGGTTGTCGTGCCGATAACCTACGCTCAGGAGGCGAATTCCCGACGGCAGCTATTTAACGACAACTGGCGTTTTACGAGAAATGATCCGCAAGCGTCGGAAAATACTTTGGCCTTTGACAAGATCAAGGATTGGGTCGCAGCAACTGGTAACGAATATGTTATCGACGGCCCCAAACCGGCACGCCCCACCGGAAATCCAGGCGAAGACGTGTCGTACACCCGGCCAAATTTTGACGACGGGTCGTGGAGACAGTTAAACCTGCCGCACGATTGGGGTATCGAGGGCGATTTTCAGCAGGAATTGCCGGGCGAAACGGGCAAACTTCCGTGGGCGGGCATCGGCTGGTACCGCAAGCATTTTAAGGTCACCGAATCGGACAAGGACAAGCAGATCTTTATAGATTTTGACGGAGCGATGTCGCACTCGGCCGTTTGGCTAAACGGCAAACTTGTCGGCGGCTGGCCGTTCGGATATGCATCGTTTCGTCTCGATCTGACCCCATTTCTGGAATACGGAAAAGAGAATGTCATAGTTGTCAGGCTTGATAATCCGCCCGACTCGTCCCGTTGGTATCCGGGTAGCGGCATTTATCGAAACGTGTGGCTCGTCAAAACCGCTACTCTTCACGTCGGAAACAACGGCACCTATATCACGACGCCGGACGTTTCCAAGGAGTCAGCAAGTGTCAACATAAAAGTAAAGGTCGCCGACGAATTGGCGGTCCCGGTCCGCGTAAATGTCAAAACATATGTCTATCGAACCGTAAATGGAAATCGCTCCGGCTCGCCTGTCGCAACGACCACGTCGTCAGCGGTCGACGTTCCGGCAAAAGAAAGCAAAGAAGCCGAATCAGCCGTTAAGATCGCTAACCCTGAGCTTTGGAGCCCGACCTCGCCAAAACTCTACGTCGCCGTAACTCAAATTACGCAAAACGGGAAAGTCGTCGATACATACGAAACGAAATTCGGTATCCGCACCATCAAGTTTGACCCCGAAAAAGGCCTGCTCGTAAATGGCGAGCACGTTTACATTAAAGGCGTCTGCGAACATCACGATCTTGGAGCGCTAGGAACGGCGACGAACATCCGGGCGTTGGAACGGCAGATCGAGATCCTGAAAGAGATGGGTGTCAACGCGATCCGCACGAGCCATAACCCGCCCGCGCCCGAGCTGCTCGATCTGGCCGATAAAATGGGAATCCTCATCCTCGACGAAGCGTTTGACACATGGGTCGGCGCGAAAAAGAAGAACGATTATTC
>JAYVDQ010000660.1:0-3048 GCA_043749325.1 Chloracidobacterium sp.
CGGCTCAATGTCTAGAGTATCGTTGCGGACAAGAGTGTCCACGTTCCATCTATGTGCGGAATCACAGGTTGGGTAAACCTCAAACAATCTAATCAAAATCATACCGAAGCGATTCTGCATTCGATGTGTGAGCGGATCGTGCATCGCGGGCCGAATTCCGAAGGCATTTGGATGGACGACACGGTTGCGCTTGGTATGCGGCGGCTGTCGATCATTGATCTGCATACGGGCGATCAGCCGGTTTACAGCGAAGACAGATCGATCATCGTGATGATGAACGGTGAGCTGTACAATTACCGCGAGGTCCGGGCGGATCTCGAAAAACGAGGCCATAAATTTGTCACGCAGACCGACACCGAGATCGTGCCCCATCTGTATCAGGAATATGGCGACGATTTTGTAGATCACATCAATGGGATGTTCGTGATCACGCTGTGGGACACGCGAAAAAAGCGGCTTGTCATTGCCCGCGACCGCTTTGGCGAAAAGCCGTTGTATTACGGCGTTTTCGACGGCAAGCTGATCTATGCTTCCGAGCCAAAGGCCTTGCTTGCTCATCCTTCGGTCAAACCGGAGCTAAATCTCGACGCGTTTCGACAATACCTCTCGTTTGATTATATTCCGGCGCCGCATTCGATCTACAAAGGCATCTCAAAGCTACCGGCCGCTCACATAATGACCGTGGAAAACGGCGAGGTCAAAACCAGGCGATACTGGAACCTGACGTTTTCGAAGAACGGCCATACGCCTTCGATCGAAAATGCGGCGGTCGAGCTTCGCGAACTGCTTTCCGATGCCGTGCGAATGCGGCTGGTTGCCGACGTACCGCTTGGCATTTTGCTCTCGGGCGGCATAGATTCTTCGGCGGTCGCTGCATTTGCGGTTGAGCACGGAGTCGAAAAGGTCAAAACATTTTCGATCGGTTTTGAGGAAGATTCGTTTGATGAGACCAAATTTGCCCGCCAGGTCGCGGCACATCTGGGCACGGATCATCATGAGGAAAAACTCAGCGCGGCAACCGCTGGCGATCTGATCAGCGAGATCGGCACATGGCTCGACGAACCGCTTTCGGACGGCTCGCTGATCCCGACATATCTCCTCGCCCAGTTCGTTAGAAAGCACGTAACGGTCGCTCTCGGCGGCGACGGCGGCGACGAACTTTTCGCCGGCTACCCGATGTACTACGGCCACAAGGTCGCCGGTGCCTACGGTTCGATCCCTCAGTTTCTGCGATCCGGTGTTATCGAGCCGATCGTGCGAATGCTGCCGGTTTCGACCAAGAATCTCTCGTTCGACTACAAAGCCAAGCGTTTTGTGAAATCGGCGAATTACGAGACCGTGATGCGGCATCATTCGTGGTTCGGGTCGTTTTCGCTCGAAGAGCAGCGTCCGCTGCTCACCGAGAATGTTCTTATTCAAGGCTCCGGTGATATTTACGTCGGGCCGAAAAGTTTGCTCTCAATTTGCGATGCGACAGACGAGATCGAGCGGATGCAGTATCTCGACATGAATTTCTATATGGCCGAGGACATATTGACCAAGGTGGATCGCGCGTCGATGGCCGTGAGCCTCGAAACACGTGCACCGTTCCTCGATCCGCGTGTCGGCCAGTTTGCCGCATCGCTCCCGCTCGATTACAAGCTTCGCGGTAACAAGGGCAAATATATCCTGAAACGAGCGATGAAAGATCTGCTGCCAAAATCGATCCTCGTTCGCGGAAAGAAAGGTTTTGGTATCCCGATCGCAGAGTGGCTCAAGGGCCGCCTATATCCCCTGATGCATGATCTTCTCTCACCCGCGAGATTAAAGCAGCAGGGCCTGTTCGAGCCGGCATATGTGGAAACGCTGATAGCCGAACACGAGAAAGGCATTGCGAGCCACCACAAACAGCTCTGGACGCTGCTCGTTTTCCAGCTCTGGTACGATAATTTTCTGCAAAAATCCGCGCGTTGACCTTTGCGGAGGCCCGCGCGTAAGCCAGGGCGTACCACTCAAGTTGAATGTTACGGCCTTACTTACGCGCGGGCTTCGGCATCGGGTGGCATTCGCGGTATTATCAAATATATGGCATCACTTTACCCAGAGATTGAACCGTTTGACAGCGGCATGCTCTCTGTCTCTGATATTCACACTATCTATTACGAGCGTGTCGGCAACCCGAACGGCATTCCGGTCGTCTTTTTGCATGGCGGTCCCGGCGGTGGCTTGATACCGCTGTACCGGCAGTTTTTTGACCCGGCCGTTTATCATGTGATCTTGTTCGACCAGCGCGGTTCCGGGCGATCGACGCCGCACGCCGACCTTCGCGAAAATACGACATGGGACCTGATCAACGACATTGAGGCGCTGCGGATAAAGTTCGGTATCGATAAATGGTATGTTTTCGGCGGATCGTGGGGCAGTACGCTGAGCCTTGCATACGGCGAGACGCACCCAGATCGGTGTTTAGGCCTGGTATTACGAGGTATTTTCCTAACGCGAAAAAAGGAGCTTGACTGGTTTTATCAGTACGGAGCATCCGAGATCTATCCTGATTTTTGGGAGCGTTATCGCGACGAGATACCCGAAGCCGAGCGCGGCGATTTTGTCGCGGCTTATCACAAACGCCTTACCAGCGACGATGAGAATGTGCGGCTCTCGGCCGCGCGTGCCTGGAGCGTCTGGGAAGGCTCGACGTCTAAGCTGTATCCGGACAAAAACCTAATGGACCACTGGGAAGGCGAGCACGAGGCCCTCAGCCTGGCCCGCATCGAGTGTCACTATTTTGTGAACAATTCTTTCTTCCCGACCGAGAATTATTTACTGGAGAATGTCGATAAGATCCGCGACATTCCGACAGTGATTGTCCAGGGACGCTACGATGTAGTTTGCCCGATTACTTCGGCGTGGGAACTTCATAAAGCGATGCCCGAAGCGGAACTGATCGTCGTGCCGGACGCCGGACACTCGATCTCGGAACCGGGAATATCATCGGCTCTGGTCGAGGCGATGGAAAAGTTTAAGGCGCGGCACTGAAATTTCGCGTGAATCTTATCGTAAATAGCTGTA
>JAYVDQ010000661.1:0-4868 GCA_043749325.1 Chloracidobacterium sp.
TCCGGCGACCAGACATCAACAATGCCGCCCCGCAGCGAGAATTGGCCAACGTTCGAGATCGGATCTTCGCGGACATATCCGGCGGCAACGAGCCGCTCGATCAGGTCGTCAGGCGAAAAATCTTCGTCACGCCTGAGCACAGCACCGATCGCTTGGATCTCCGATGGCGAAGGCGTCCGCGTGATCAGCGACCGTGCGGGCAGCAGGAGAAAGTCGGGAACTTCGCCGCCGAGTTGCCATAGCGTCAATGCTCGTCGTTCTAAAGTTTCCGCGTGCGGCGACACGCCTGAGTAGATGTCAGTTTCAAATGACGGAAGGGAAAAGGTCTTTGGGCTTTGGTCCTTGGCCTTTGATGAGAAAAACTCTAGGTCATTTGCCCAATCGTCCATGTCGCTGTTTGAGTCGGTGACGACCGCGAAATGCTTTCCCGTTTCCGCCTGCAATTTTGACATCAGATATGCCTTCGCTCCAACGGACGTCAGTCCGCTCAACGAGATCACACGGCGTCCCGAGCGAATTTCAACTACAAGCTTTTCTATTTCAGTCGCCATAAACCCACCTAGCCGCAGAAAACATGTCGGGGGGCGTATGCCCGGTACACGTTCTCCTGCGGTATTTACATTTTGCCACATTCCGAAGAAGTTTGCCGTCATAGCGGTGGTTAACTATAATCAGAGATTCAATTATGAGCATTCCCCAATTTGACGAGATCATCGAACCGAACGACCAGACCGCCGCACGTGCCGAGCACCTTGACGCTTTACGCGAACTCGTCGGCAACGTCTATCCGAATAAATTTATGCGATCGGCCGTCAGCGGCACCGAAGACACGATCACGAACATCCTGCATTTTCCACCGGTCGTCGAGATCGTTAACGAGATCAAAGCTGTCGTCGCGACGCTTGCCGAACGCGAGCGTCCACCCGCTGAGATCAAAGACGCGTTGAACGCGCGATTGAAAGAGTTCGGCTCAGTACGAATCTCCGGCCGTCTTACTACGCCGCCACGAGGAAACTTTGTGCATCTTACGGACGGCATCAACAAACTCCAGATCTACGCAAAAAAGGCGACATTTGTACTCGTAAAAAACGACGCCGGGAATACGCTTGATGAAGAAAACGGCTGGACGGCTTTCGGACTGCTCGATCACGGCGATTTTATCGGCGTCGAAGGCTATCTGTTTATCACAAACACCGGCGAATTAAGCGTCCATGTCGAAAAGCTCCAATTCCTTGCAAAGGCTATGCTCCCAATGCCCGACAAAATGCACGGAATAGCTGACGCCGAAATTCGCCAGCGGCAAAGGTATTACGATCTGATCGGCTCAAGTTTGCAGGTTGAGCACGAGGGACTGACGACGCGTGAGGTTTTCGAGGTGCGGGCAAAAACGATCTCTTCGCTCCGTCACTTTCTCGAAGACCACGGCTATATCGAGGTCGAAACGCCGATGCTCACGCCAAAGGCCACCGGTGCCGCCGCTAAGCCATTCAAGACGCATCACAACGCTCTAGATATTGACCTCTACGCCCGCATTGCCCCCGAACTTTATCTCAAACGCCTCGTCGTCGGCGGTTTTGAAAAGGTCTACGAGCTAAACCGCAATTTCCGCAACGAAGGCATCTCGTTCAAGCACAACCCCGAATTCACCATGCTCGAATTCTACTGCGCGTACATGGATGTAAATGGAATGATGGATTTTTGCGAGAAAATGCTTCGCGAAAGTGTACACAAAGCGAACGGGAATTTAACTGTTCAATATGAAGGCAAAAGCATCGACTTTTCAAAATTTGATCGGCTAACAATGAAGGAGGCGATAATCAAATACTGGAATCCTGTTTTTACCGCAGCTGGGATCGATGTGCCGACTCTCGATTCATTAGACACAGGTCCTGAACTGCGAGTTTTAGAGCTATTCGCACGTGAGTGGCCGCGCAGTGTCAATAATGTCCGTCATTTCAATATTGCTACGGGCGATCAGTGGGTTGAAAGTACTGTCGATTCGCCAATTAAGGTCGCAAAAGAACTATCACGAAATATACCAAAGGCAGAGATTTATAAAGATCAACATTTTACAGAAAGTTATCTCGCGCACCTTGTTGTGAGCATCTTCGAAAATATTGTCGAGGCCAGTTTAATTCAACCCACGTTCATCATTGACTATCCCAAGAGCATCTCACCGCTGTCAAAAGCCTCGCCGAACGATCCCCAGATCGCCGAGCGCTTCGAGCTATTCATCAACGGCATGGAGGTCGCGAATGGTTTTAGCGAACTCAACGATCCGAAAGAGCAGTACGAACGCTTTGTCGATCAGACGTCCGAACGCGAGCGTGGCGACGAGGAGGCGATGATCCTCGACGAAGACTATATCCGTGCCCTAAGCTACGGCATGCCGCCGGCCGCCGGCATCGGGATCGGCATCGACCGCCTTGTTATGCTGCTGACGAATAAACACTCGATCCGCGACGTGATCCTTTTCCCGCATATGCGGCCGGAGAAGAGAGAGGGGGAGAAGGGAAGTGGAGGAGAACTGGAGACGGAATAATGATTCGCCTTCTCCAGCGACTTGCGGCTTCTTGTCGCCAACGGCCACGAACATTAAAGCCTAGGGTGGAGCCGAAAGGCGGAACCCTAGGTAGCATCGGGAAAAGATTTTCGCTCCCTGGAGGGGAGCAACATAAACGTCGCACATTGTTCGTCCCTTTCAGGGACAGTCACCATTTTCTTTCATTCCTAGGGTTCCATTCGCTTCGCTCATTCCACCCTAGGCTATATTGTTTGTCGCCTTTGGCGACGGGAAGGCCTTGAAAGTATTTCTCTATACAACCTTCGCCCTGATCGCCTTTGCGTTCAATTCGATCCTCTGCCGCCTCGCGTTACGGGGTGAAGAGGCAGATGCCGCCGGTTTTACTGCCGTCAGGCTCGTTGCCGGAGCGATCACGCTGATCGTTATTAGCTATTTGAGCAGTCGTGTCCGTAGCCCGCACGTGAGTAAGGGCACGTCGCTCGCTAATCAAGCCCTTACTTACGTGCGGGCTACCGACACTGGTAGCTGGCCTTCCGCGTTTTTTCTTTTTGCATATGCGATCGGGTTTTCGCTTGCTTATGTTGATTTGACGGCTGGAACAGGAGCTTTGGTCCTGTTCGGATCGGTGCAGCTGACGATGATTGCCGTTTCGCTGGTTCGGGGCGAACGCCCGCCGATGCTCGAATGGCTTGGCTTGGCGTTGGCGGTTGGCGGGCTGGTTTATCTCGTCTTTCCCGGTCTCGCTTCGCCTCCGCTTAATAGCTCGCTGCTGATGGCCGCGGCAGGAGTTTCGTGGGGATTTTATACCCTGCGCGGCAAATCCAGCGGCGACCCGTTGGCAAATACGACGGGTAATTTCGTTCGCTCGGTCCCGATGATCGCCATAGCGGCGATCCCGTTTTTGTCAAAGATCCATCTTTCAAATCGCGGCGTCCTGCTCGCCATACTTTCCGGCGCGGTGACCTCCGGAATCGGTTATACCGTCTGGTATGCCGCTCTCAAACACCACACGGCAACGCGTGCTGCCATCCTCCAACTCGCCGTTCCAGTCATTGCGGCAACCGTTGGGATTTTGCTTCTCGATGAATCAGCTACCGTCCGCCTCGCCATCGCCGCCGCCCTCATCCTCGGTGGCATCTTACTCACGATATTTGGCAAAAAGTCCTGATAGTTACAAAAACCGCACCGATTTACTGAATGTTTTTCCAAGACCGAGCATGTCGCGGCCGATCGGATGATTTGCATCATTGTCCCTGTGTGTGCTTGTACTCTGCCAACCGCCACTATCATTCAGAGCGGCAAATCTGATCACGTCCCGGCCGTATCTTAAATTTAGCTCGTCGATCGACTTAACGAGCCTGTGACGGCGTTCAAAATCCACTTGTCCGTAAAGTCTTCGCGAGGCGGCATTGGCAGGTGCCAGTCCGCCCAAAACAACTCCGGCCCGCTTGTATTGCATATCCGGCCGGAATATTTTTTCCAGACAGATGGCTATCCATTGATATATCTCGCTCGTTATATCGGAATGGTAAACGGAATTATAGGAATACGCACTCGAATAATAGCGAGGCACCGGACGGAAACGATCTGTCTGTAGATAAACGGTTACGACCTTGGTCGTGAGGTCATTCCAACGCATTTTTTCGAGCGCGCGTGTCGCAAAATAAAAAATGGCGTTTTTTATGTCGTGAAAATTGCTGATCGTATGGCCGAAAGTCCGCGTGTGGGCGATGGATTTGTTGTCTTTTTCGGTAATTTCCAGCGGCAGGCATTTTATCCCGTTTAGCTCCATAACGGTCCTGGCTCCGAAAACATTCAAGTAGCCGCGTATTTGTTCGGGATCGGCGTTTTTTAGTTCAAAGGCCGTGTTTATGCCATGATCTTTTAGATGGGCCGCAGACCGGCGGCCGATTCCCCATATATTGCCTACATCGGTTTGTTTGAGCGCGAGATTAGTGTAGGGCGAATTGTATAGATCCAGTACGCCATCGGCTTTTACGGATGTTTTGGATATTTGATTGGCAAGTTTTGCAAGCGTTTTGGTTTCGGCAATGCCGACCGAAACTGGAATTCCGGTTTTTTTCATTACTATCTGCTTGATATGGCCGCCCAAAAGCTTGAGCTTGTTCGGCGTGCCGACATCCACAAAAGCCTCGTCGATCGAATAAAGTTCCACGACATTTTTGCCTAGATCCTCGGCCAGTATATTTTGTATTTGATCTGAAAAGTCACGATAGAGGGCATGATTGCACGAGATTATTGCGGTGTTATGTTTGTCGAGCAGTTCGCGCACCTGAAAGAGAGGAGCGGCCATCGGTACGCCGAGTCTTTTCACCTCGTTGCT
>JAYVDQ010000662.1:0-5075 GCA_043749325.1 Chloracidobacterium sp.
ATCGAGGCGATGGGCGTCTTCAGTTCATGCGTGACGGCGTTCAGGAAAGCATCGTGCTGCTCGTTGCGCCGGATCTCGCGGACCAGAAATATCGTATTCAGGATGAGTCCCGTTATGATCAAAGCAAAGAAGATAATGCCAAATACCATCAGCGCGACTTCGCGGAGGTTTAGCAGTACCCAGCCGATATTCAGCGTGACCGCCAGCGCTGAAAGACTGATGCCGAGGATCAGGAAAAATATTGCTGTTTTACGACGCCGCACTCTTCAATGGTAAATGCAAAATGGTGAATGGTAAATGCAGATAAGACATTCACCACTCACCATTGATCGCTATTCATTAAAAAACTAAGCTGCTTTTCTAAATTCCTTTGGCGTCTCGGACTCGGTCGCGAGATCGTACGCGTAAACATTGCTGATCAGGCCGAGCTTCTCCATGATCTGCAGTTGGTACCAATTAATGTCGAATTCTTTCCAGGTCATCCCGTGCTTCGCCGAACGCGGAAAACTGTGATGGTTATTGTGCCAGCCTTCGCCAAAGGTGACGGCGGCAACGAGTGCGTTGTTACGCGAATCGTCGCGCGTGTCGAAACGGCGATAACCCCATAGATGCGTTGCCGAATTGACGAGCCACGTGAAATGCCAGCTTACCGCGATGCGGAATACTATAGCCCACACAACCATTGTCCAGCCGCCAACTGCGAAAAGACCGGCTGCGAGAATGAGGGTTGTCGCGTAATAATATTTGTCAAGGAATCTAAGATACGGGTCCTTCATTAGATCGGGTGAATATCGCTGCCTAACGGCCTCAGACTGGTTCTGGGCGGTTCCCTGAAATATCCAGCCCATGTGTGACCACCAAACGCCCTGACGAGGGCTGTGCGGATCTTTATCGGTATCGGTAAAGGCATGGTGCAGGCGGTGCGTCGTCACCCACGTGATCGGACCCGATTGGAGGCCGAGCGTGCCGCATGTCGCCAGAAAACGCATCATCCATTTAGAGGTGGTAAATCCGCGATGGGTAAGAAGCCGGTGATACGCGATCCCGATACCCCAGCTCGCCGCGACCCACCAGCAAATAAACGCGGCCAGCGCATTTTGCCAGCTAAATGTAAAAAGCGCCGCGACGGCAGCCAGATGAAAAGCACCAACAAAAAATATTGTGTTCCAGTTGTATTTTCGGGCTCTGGACGGCTCAAATTCGATAACGTTTTGCACGATGTATAAAACCCCTTAACAAAGAATTATTGCAGGGCAAATTATTGCCCATAATTAACCTTAACAGGTTGCCGCAGTCGTAATTGTAAGAGTTTTGTAAAACTGTAAAATCCAATTAAAGTAAACGCCAGTAAATACGGGCGGTCTAAGTGTTTGCATTATTACAATTCGGAAATTTTGTCTTTTCTTAGTCCTAAGTGTTCCTCGAAGCCGTCAAAGTTTCCCCGGAATGTAGCTATTGATTGATGTGTGTAGTCGGCGGTCTGCGATAGCTTCGCGTGACCTAGAGCAGATCGTTGAGCAAAAGGATCGACGTGGAAACGATTGCAGCGAGTGCTGTATGTATGACGAAGAGAGTGGGCAGTTACCCCGGCGATCTTTAGCTTATTGCAGGCTTCCTTTAAGTGCGATGAGAAAGCTCCTGCGCGGTTCGCGGTTCCGTCGAAAATCAGCGATTCAGGATCGCCTTTGCCAGCCTTTGGCCGTAAGGATTCAAGAATAGCCCTTACGTTCGAAAAGATTACGATCCTTCGCGGCTTTGCGGTCTTAGTTGTCTCCGAACGCAGCGCAATAAGGTTGTTCTCAAAATCAATATCTCTCCATTGAAGTTTGAACATTTCACTTCGCCGAAGGCCGGTATAGAGTAGAAATTCCACCTTTCGAAAAAGGTCAACGTCTGCCTTGATACCATTTAGCAAGATCACTTCTTCTTCGTCGGATAAGATCCGCGTTCGCTTAGGTAGATTGCCGAAATATTGAATTCTGCTAACTGGGTTTTCTCTGACCTCGGCCCGGCGAAGTGCGAGCTTGAAGATCGCGGACAGAATGGCAACGTCACGGTTTACCGTTGCTTTCGACCGGATTAGTTTTCGGGTTGTCACTTCGGAAGCTCTCTGGGTTTGGAAACTCTCGACCATTTCAGGCGTGATCTCCCCCAGCCGCAGCTTGCCGAATGATTGTAGTAGAGCGTTCAAAACAGAGCGTTCAACGTGAAAACCCTTCTTATGAGCCTTCGCGTGTGGTGTATAAACATTTTCTACGAAGTCGGCGAAATTGCGCCGCCCGGTTTCACCCCATTTTTTTTCAAAGACTTCGTTTCTTGATTTTTGTTCCGCTTGCTCTGCTTGTCGCTTTGTTCGAGCTTCCGGGATTGCCTTACGATACCGAACGCCTCGGATCGTGAATCTGTAGTGCCAATGGCCTTTGATTTGATAAACTGACATTTGCGCCTCACTCTGTCCAAATTGCCGTTGCTAAGCGTGTGCGCAGGGTTATGCTACCATACGCAGTTTCGATTTTCCACGCCGTCGATCCGGCCGCTTCGCCGCCCACTCTAAAACTTTTTCATAGTCAAATTTTACACACCGACCAAATCGAAGGCAGGGCATCCCGTCGTTTTGAAGATCGCTAATTGATCTCTCTGATATTCCGAGAAGAACGGCAAGCTGCTTTCGATCTATCAGAGCAGCCGGCCCTCGTGACGAGCAGCCCATTTCCCGGACCGCCGCCCGCACCTCTTCAATGAGAGCAGTCAAAGCGGCCTCAAGGAAATCGTAAAGGCCGCTTCGCCCGAGCTGATCGGCTTGTCGAGCGTTACGAAATATTTCCTTCATTTTGTCGGTTCGATCTGCCATTTTTCCCTTAAAACCCTACGGTGTTTTTATTTACCCTGACTATAAAAGTGACTTGGACACTTGGACAACTTGGACACACAGCGTTTAACACACATGTTTTCAGTTATTTAAAGTGTCCAAGTTCCTAAAAACTACTTGGACACAGCTTGGACAATCGCAAAAGTGTCCAAGTTAAACATTGTTGGAAAAACTTGGACACCTAACTTGGACACTTTTTGAAGCCGATGTTTATTGACTGAAAAGAGTAAGTGTCCAAGTTGTCCAAGTGTCCAAGTCACTTTTTCATTTCCAGCTCAGAAAAGAAAAGTGTTAAACAGTTACGTTTCTTGCTCGCGTTCGCCGTCAAGTCCCTCACTAACAATCACATAGACACGTTTGCGGCCTAATTCCGGCAACTGAATCTTGATCTGCAGGCTGTCTTTTTCGGCTCCGCGTCGTAAATAGCCTCGCTGGTCAAGTTCTTTAGCGATCGCTCCGGATGAGAACCCGTTGCAGATTTCACGGTCGAAAATTTCCCGCAAGATCAAATATTCCACTTGACCGTTAGGGCAATCACGCTTGAATCCGGCGCGGTTTTGAATCCGCTCGGATAACTCATTTCCGTAGCAATCCTGCTTCTTTTCAAACGACTGAAAGCGGCTCGATCCGTGTTGAGCGATAAACGACAAAACTTGCTTTACGCCCTGCTCCGTGTCATAACTTCCCGTTGTTCCCCGCGTGTCCAGCCATTCAGAAAAGAGACGTTCCCCGCAAGCGATAACGTCGGCGTTGTTCCATTTCGTGATTCCAAACTCGGTTGCTAATATCCCGGCAACTGTGACGAGTGAAAAACGAGCAGCCACCCGGAAAACCTCACCGCTGGCGTCCTGTAGTCGGAGTTTGGGTTGAAACATCTGGCGTGACTCTTTAATTCGGGCTTCGACCAACTTACGGTTTAAGCAGACTGCTTTCAAAAATTCCCGGATCGCCGATCCGTAAAATTTCCGGCTCATTGTCGAAAGATGATCTGCCAGGGCGTTTGCGGAACCGAAGCCATGAACATCCTCGTAAAGGCCGAATCCCTTTCCCGCGTCCGCTTCAATGTTTACGAAGCGGGCTTGCTGCCCTCCGCGTGTCCGTTGTCCGACTGACTGCATTTTTTGCTCAAGCGTTTCCTCACCGCTCGAAAAGAACATTAAGTTCCATTCTGCCTTTCGCCGGGCCGTCGTGTTTTTATTCATTCGGGATTTACCAAAGCCGTTAGACAGCGCATATACGATCTCACCGACTTCGTGGGCGTTGACCTCATTGATCTCATCGAGCAAAAGCAAAGAGTGGTTATGCAGCTCGGCTACGGCCTCAAGTCCGTTCCCCGTCGATTTCCACGTATCAAGAAAGCCTTTGTTTGATCTGCCGCCCCAAACGCTCCCCGCAACGAAGAGAGCGGTTGTCTTTCCCGTCGACGATGTACCTATCAGGTGAAAGCCACCGCCCGTTTCTTCGGCAATCGGCAAGAGAGCCGCGGCAAAGGCGGTACTAACCGCGAACATCAGCCGCGAATTGCCGACGCAGTAACGGGCTATATTTTCTTGCCAGTCGGCGAGCGTTCCGCTTGTTTTGAATTTGTTCGCGGCCCGATCGATGTTCTGTAAAAGTAGGGAATCGCGGTTCCCGTTCGATGAAATGACCTCATCGGGCAAAACAAAGGCTCCGTCGTGCCAGCCAGTTTGATTGACACAGCGAATATGTTTCTTTGGCTCCGCGTTCAGGATGTAACGCAAGAATTTTTGTCTGGCTTCGGACCCTGAATCTATTATCAGTCCGCAATCCATCAAGCGAGAGCGAAGCTCGGAGCCGTCGCCGCTCAAAAGAGCCATCGGAATAACAAGATCGTGGTTAACGTGCCGAGCATCCTCAAACTGCAATCGACGGCCCCAACTCTCATTGTCCGCGTCGCAAGTTTTCGCGGTTACTCGCAACGGCGAACAAACAAAGGTTTTTGTCGGTTCCCCGTTTTTATTTACGCCGCTATAAAATATTCCGCGCTCATTTTGAAAGTAATTCTTTGGTAGCTCGTCGCCCGATTCGGCCTCATCGTCGGTCACAGCTTCCGGCGTGAATGTTTCGGCCCCGGAAAGCAAGGCGTAAAGGTCTTCCGATGTGTTCCCTTTGGCTATCCAGTCCGATACGTCGCCTTTGTCTGGCAAGTCCGGCAATCGCAGAATGTTGACGCTTTCCGCGTGAG
>JAYVDQ010000663.1:0-17071 GCA_043749325.1 Chloracidobacterium sp.
CGAAACCTTCACGGTGCTTCGAGACCTTTTTGGGGAGGAGAAAAACGTCCGCATAATCCGTCACGAGACTAATCAAGGTGTTGCGGCCGGCATAATGACAGGACTGCGGGCTGCTGAAACCGAGATCGTCTGCTCGATGGATTGTGACTGCACATACGACCCGCACGAGCTTTTGAACATGCTGCCGCTGATGAAGGAAAATGTTGACCTCGTGACCGCTTCCCCGTATCATAAAGATGGTGGCGTGCGAAACGTTCCCGGTTGGCGTTTATTCCTTTCCCGCGGTGCGTCGTTCCTTTACCGGCGGGTTTTACGATCAAAACTAAATACTTACACGAGTTGCTTTCGTGTTTATCGTCGAAGCTCATTCACCGGTATGGGTTTGCGAGAATCGGGTTTCTTAGGCGTCGCCGAGATGCTCGGACGGCTCGACCTAGCAGGCGGGAAGATCGTTGAATTCCCTGCTGTTCTCGAAGTTCGGCTCTTTGGCATTTCAAAAATGAAAACTGCCAAAACAGTCGTTGGCCACCTTAAATTACTTTCACACCTCACAAAATTACGTTGGTTTCGGAAATCAGAATCGATTGAATCTTCTTTACGGGAAGAGAATCTAAAAGTAGTTTCTGAGAATTCGACCGAACTATAAAACTATATATATGACACCAGTTAACCAAACCGAACGGCTCATGATTCTGCCGTCGGATCAGGATGCGTCCGGACGGACGTTTGGCGATGAAGAAATTCGTTACGTTACCGAAGCTCTCAATAGCGGAACGCTGACGACGACCAAAGGTAAATTCGGCAAAATGCTCGAGCAGAAATTTGCCGAGAAATTTGGCGCGAAATACGCGTATGCCTGTACATCCGGTTCGGCAGCGATCCATATCGCGGTTGCGACCGTCAACCCCAATCCCGGCGACGAGATCATCACGACCTCGATCACCGACATGGGAGCTCTCACGCCATTGATGTATCGCGGCGTGATCCCGGTTTTTGCCGAGGTTGATCCGAAGACGTTGAACGTCACGGCTGAGACGATCGCTGCCAAAATCAGCGAACGCACGAAAGCGATAATCGTCACGCACTTGTTCGGCAACACGTGTGTGATGGAGCCGATCATGGCGTTGGCAAAGGAGCACAATCTGCCTGTGATCGAAGATTCGGCACAAACATTTCTTGCCAAATGCGGCGATAAATTTGCCGGCACGATCGGCGACATCGGCTGCTTTAGCCTACAGCAGGGCAAACACATGACCACCGGCGAAGGCGGCATGGTCGTCACTAACGACGAAAAGATCGCCCGCCACATGTTCCTGTACATCAATAAAGCCTGGGGTTATGGCGACGCGAATGCCGACCACTATTTCATGGCCCTGAACTATCGCATCAGCGAGCTTCAGGCGGCGGTCGCTCTCGGCCAGCTCGAAAAGCTCGAAGCAACGGTCGCAAGCCGCCAGCGTACGGCGAAGATGTTTGAAGAGCTGCTAAGCGGTATCGATGGCATCGAGACGCCTGTCATCGCTGACGACGCAACGCACGTTTACTGGAAATATTGCCTGACCGTTGACGACAGCAAGATCGAAGGCGGCTCGGTCGGCATGGCAAATCTTTTGAAAGAAAAGAATATTTTTTCGGCGCCCCGCTATATCGTAAAACCGGCATTTATGTGCATGGTCTTTCAGGAAAAGAACACGCTCGGCGACAGCCAGTTTCCGTTCAATCTCGCTCGCGAAGGTGCGGTCGATTATGAAATGGAAAATTATCCGTTGACAGCCAAGGCCCTGCACGATGTCCTCGTCCTACCGTGGAACGAAAAATACACCGACGAACACGTCCGCTACATTGCTGACAACGTCCGCATCATTGCGTCGAAGTTACGGAAATAAAATTGCCACCGATCACATGGATTGAACAGGTACATGATTTGTTATATCCGTCCAATCGGTTTCATCGGTGGCCACAATCATCATGAAAAAACTGAAATTTGGACTGGTTGGAGCGGGCGGTATCGCCCAGGCATACGCACAGGCGTTTAACGAAAGTAACTGCTGCGCCCTCGTCGCCATCGCCGATGTCCGCCCCGATGCGGCAAATGCGTTGGCCGAGATCGTCGGCGGAAAGGCGTACGGCGATTACAAAGAGCTGGCAAATGTCGAACTCGACGCTTTGATCGTCGCGACGCCGCCGAGCACTCACCCGGAAATTGCCTGTTTCTTTATGGAACGCGGAACGCCGGTTCTGTGTGAAAAGCCGTTGTGCCTCACGGTTGCCGAAGCCGAGAATATGATCGCAACGGCTGCCGGGAATAACGTTATATTCACGATGGCGTCAAAGTTTCGCTATTGCGAAGATGTCGTTAAAGCAAAAGGCATTCTCGCATCCGGCATGCTGGGCGATGTTCTGCAATTTGAGAACGCGTTTACCGCAAAGGTTGACATGTCGCAGCGTTGGAATTCGAACTCCGAATTCTCAGGCGGCGGCGTGCTGATCGACAACGGCACGCACTCGGTCGATATCATCCGCTATTTTCTGGGCGGAATTGATTCGGTTTTGGTGGTTGACGCCGGCGGAACACAGGGTTTGAGTGTCGACGAAAACGTCAAGATGTTTGCCAAGACAAAAAACAACGTCACGGCCAGCGTCGATCTAACGTGGGGCATCAACAAGGAACTGCCTTATTTCATCAGCATTTTCGGCTCGAACGGCACGCTGCATATCGGCTGGCGCGAATCTAAATACAAGCTCAATTCAAACCCGGATTGGACGGTTTTTGGCAAAGGCTACGACAAGGTTGCGTCGTTCAAAGGCAAGGTCGAGAATTTTGCGAACGCTCTGCGCGGTAAAGAAGAACTCTTTATCAAACCCGAAGACGCCATCGCATCAGTACGGGTGATCGAGGCGGCGTATAAATCGCTCAACCAAAATCTGTGGCAACCCGTGGTCGAAAAAGCCGCCGCTGCAAAATAGAAGATCGGCCGGCGAATAACGCGAATAGACGCTGGTAAAAGAAATTATTTCCTATTCGCGTTCCTTCGCGTAATTCGCGGGCAAAACTCTTATGGCCAGAATTCACCCCTCAGCGATCATCGAAGACAACGTCACGCTTGGCGAAGGCACGAGCGTTTGGGATAACGTCCACATCCGGCACGGAGCGTCGCTCGGCGACGAGTGCATCGTCGGTGAAAAATCGTATATCGCTTACGACGTCAAAATAGGCAATCGCGTCAAGATCAACGCCATGGTCTATATTTGCGCCGAGGTGACGATCGAGGACGGCGTGATGATCTCGGCCTCGACGACGTTTACAAACGACCGTTTTCCGCGTGCTACTTTTCCCGATCTTAAATCATTGCGTCCGTCGGAGCCCGATGAACACACCCTGAAAACTCTCGTTCGCGAAGGTTCGACTATCGGTGCCGGATGCATCATCGGCAACGACCTTGAAATAGGACGCTGGGCAATGGTCGGAATGGGTTCGGTCGTGACCAAATCCGTGCCGGATTTTCATCTTGTGCTTGGTTCACCGGCTCGTTCGATCGGTGCGGTCTGCAAATGCGGGCTGCTGTTTCACAAGTTTGTTGATGGCGACAGCGGCACATTCGGTTGTGAATGTGGGCTGAAATATCAGATCACGGATCGAGTGGTCGTTGAAAAAGATTTAAACGCAGAGATCGCAGAGTACGCAGAGAAAACTAAAGAACCGATTTTTGCCTAACCGCCTTTCCTCTGCGTTCTCAGCGTCCTCTGCGTTAAAAATACGATCTATGACCCAAAATATAGCTATTGTCGGCTCCGGTTTTCTCGGCATGACGCTCGCGTTGCGGCTTGCGAAATCGGGTGCTAATGTCACGCTGTTCGAATCGGCAAACGAGATCGGGGGCCTCGCTTCGGCTTGGGAGATCGGCGACGTCACATGGGACAGGCATTATCACGTCACCCTCGCTTCCGATTCTTACACCCGAAAAATAGTCGAGGAGCTTGGGCTCGGCGACGAATTTAACTGGGTCGAGACAAAGACCGGTTTCTATACCGACGGCGAATTGGTTTCGATGTCCGACACGATGGAATTTCTGAGATTTCCGCCGCTCGATCTCGTAAGCAAGCTGCGTCTGGGAGCGACGATCTTTTACGCTTCGCGGGTTAAAAACTGGAAACGGCTCGAAAAAGTTACCGTCGAAAAATGGCTGACCAAGCTTTCAGGCAAAAAGACATTTGAAAAGATCTGGAAACCTCTTCTAATGGCCAAGCTGGGCGAAGCCTACAAGGACACATCAGCAGCATTTATCTGGTCGACCATCCAGCGGATGTACGCCGCCCGTAACTCGGGACTTAAAAAGGAATTATTCGGCTACGTTCGCGGCGGCTACGCTCGCGTGCTCGAAAGATTTGGCGAAGAGCTGCTTGAAAACGGTGTCGAAATCAGGCTGAATTCGCGGGCAGATTTGATCGAAAAACTTCAAAACGGAAAGATCTGCGTCTCTATGGCAGCCGCTCGCCGGCATAAAGACGTGAAACCCCGCGTCATGCCGCAAAAGACGAAATACGCCAAATTCCAGGCAGCGGCGGCTCTTGCACCCGGTTTTTCGGGGGCATTTATCTCGGAACCCGAACACCGGGCGGATCGCGTGGTGGCATTTCCGCGTTCCCGCACGAGCGATACGTTCGACAAGGTGATCCTGACCTGTCCGTCCAATGTCGCGGCTAAAATGGCTCCGCAGCTTACAAAAATCGAAAAACAGGATCTTGAAAATATCCGTTATCAGGGCATCGTTTGTGCTTCTGTCTTGATGAAATGCTCGCTGTCAAAGTATTACGTGACGAACATTACGGATGACGCGCCGTTTACGGGCGTGATCGAAATGTCCGCCCTGGTCGACAAAAAAGAATTTAACCGCAACGCTCTAGTTTATCTGCCAAAATATGTCGCGCCGGACGACGAGCTTTTCGAAAAATCCGACGAAGAAATCGAACGCATCTTTCTTAACGGCCTGGAGAAAATGTATCCGCATTTCAGACGAAAAGATGTGCTTGCGTTTAAGGTTTCGCGCGTTCGCCAGGTGTTTCCGCTGCCGGTGTTGAACTACTCGCGCGATCTGTCGCCCGCGAAAACCTCTATCGACGGTGTCTACGTCGTTAATTCGTCGCACATCGTCAATGGGACGCTGAATGTGAACGAAACAGTTGCGCTAGCTGAAAAGTTTTTCGCAGAGAATTTAGCCGCAGAGACGCAAAGTCACAGAGATCTTTGAGGCGGTCATTTTTTTTCTCTGCGTCTCGGCGACTCTGCGGTGAAAACCCAATATGAAGCGAATAGCGAGTCTTTCATTGGATTTAGACAATCAGTGGTCATACATGAAGACGCACGGAGATGCGGGATGGGAAACATTCCCGTCGTATCTCGATGTGGTTGTGCCGCGCGTGCTCGCTTTTTTGAAAGAACGAGATCTCAGGATCACATTCTTTATCGTCGGACAGGATGCGGCCCTCGAAAAAAATCGCGAAGCGATAGCCTCCATTGCGGCAGCCGGGCACGAGATCGGTAACCACAGCTTCAATCACGAACCGTGGCTGCATCTGTATTCAAAAGACGAGCTAACGCAAGAATTTAACAAAACCGAGACCGCATTGGCTGATGTTACCGGCAAGCGTCCGGTTGGCTTTCGCGGGCCCGGTTATAGCCTGAGCCCGACTGTCCTTGAGGTCTTGGCGGAGCGCGGCTACGAATATGATTGCTCAACGCTGCCGACATATATTGGGCCGCTCGCACGCGCGTATTACTTTTTCAAATCGCCCAGGATGACCGACGAGGAGCGCGAAAAACGCAAAAAACTCTTTGGCAAGCTGTCCGACGGGTTTCAAACTCTCAAACCGCACATCGTCGATGTCGGCTCAAAGGGCCTCGTCGAAATACCGGTAACGACATTTCCGGTCGTCAAGACGCCGATTCACATGAGCTATCTGCTTTACCTATCGACATTTTCGCGAATTGCGGCAAAGACTTATTGGATATCTGCATTGTCAATGTGTCGTGTGACGGGGGTTCAGCCTTCGCTTCTTCTCCATCCGCTTGATTTTTTGAGCGGCGACGATATCAGTGAGCTAAAGTTTTTCCCCGGCATGGGCGTGCCTATGACGCAAAAACTGGAGATCGTAAGCGATATCTTGCGGGCATATACAGATTCCTTTGACGTGGTAACGATGCGCGAACATGCCGATTCTTTTAGGAACGACGTTGCGGCTGAGGCGGGACGCACTGCGGTTTTGTTGTGAAAATAATTGAGCTCGAACAACCAGTCGTGAGCGGATTTGTGCTACGCGCCGTATCGACTCCAAGGCGGGACTATCTGCATCGAAAAACAATAGATCGATAGAATTCGCAATTTGCCGCGAAGGTACCCGGTACTTTATCGCCCAGAAGTCATACTTAAACGAAAAACCCGGGTTTGAAGATGAGCTTTGCAAATATTACGCCGTCGTGGCCGAATGTGAAGAATTTCTGGTACTGGATTTGACGCACAGGGGCTGATCAAATAACAATTCACAAGCAATGGCCGCGACAAATCTTAACATCGAAATACCGGTCGAGGATAAAAGTCTGATCCGTTCGCCGGTCCTTTGGAGCTTAATGGCGATCAGCCTTGTACTGTCGCTGATCCTCGCCTGCCTTTTGGACATTCGCTTTGACGAGGCGTTCACTCTAAACACGACCTCGCAAGGTGTCGTTTATGCTTTTCATCAGGCGATAAAATTCGAGCAGCAGGCACCGCTGTATTTTGTCATTTTGAGCCTCTGGCGAAATATCGATTCATCAATTTTGTTCGCACGCTTGTTCTCTGTTCTTTGTTTTCCGCTTACCGTCTGGGTTGCAGCCGAGGTTGCAAAGCGTTATGTAAAAGAGGTCAATCCGCTCGTAGCTGCGGCCGTCGTAGCGCTCCATCAGCAGGTCGTTTGGAGTTCGCTGGATATACGGCTTTACTCTTTCATGACGCTATTGTCGGGGCTGTTATTTCTCTTTTTTTACGACGGATACCTGTCGGAAAAGCCGCAAACGCGATCCCGCATTTTTTACATAATCGTCGCGATCCTTGCTCTGTACACGCAATATTATCTTGGATTTCAACTCATAGCGGGAGCAGCAGCATTGCTGGCTGTCAGGGGTTGGCGTCCGCTGCGTCAATATATCATCGATATGTTGATCGTGGGCGTCTTTTTCCTGCCGATGGTTTTTGTGATCGTGGGCCAGGTTTCAGACGTTGCCGACCGGACATACGATCCGCCGTCGGTATTTTTATTATTGAACGGCCTCTATCAACAGATCGTCTCTCTTTTTCTCTCGGTCAACTGGATCGAGCCCGAGGCCCTAAAACGATGGTTCGTGCGGATCGTTATTATTTTTCTCGGCATAATGTTTCTGAGAAAGATCGTGTCGCTACGCAAACGTGAGGATCTAGCTCTGGCTACGATAACCACAGTCTTGGTAGCTATCTTTCTCGCCACTTATCATTTTCTCGGCGATGAGGGGCTTCAGCAGCGGCACATGTCGAGCCTGATATTGCCGCTGGTTCTCTTGCCGCTTTCGGCCCTGAGTTTTTTCGACAGCAAAAAGATCATTTGCGGTTGGCTGGCTCTCGTTGTGTTTCTGAATATCGGCTCACTCGTCGATGCCTACAGGCCGATGGCAAAGCCGGGTGATTTTCGCCGTGTTGCTCAATATGTGACCGCGAACGAGGCCCCGAATCAGCCCGTTTTGGTCTTTCATTCTGACGCCGCCCTGGCTTTGGCGTATTACTATAAAGGTCAAAACAAACTTGTGCCTCTTCCACAAGAGAACAACTTTGACGACTGGAATCCCCGAAACCATGTTCTCAGGGATGAAACTCAGGTCCTCGACGTAATAAACAAACAACCGAACAGCCCCGAACGTTTTTGGCTGGTTAGCGACGGATGGTGCTCTCAGGGCAGCCTGTCGTACAACTGCGATGTTTTGGAGGATGTCGTAACCAAATATTTTGAAGTAGAACGCTCGAAGGATTTTCTCGAACCGACAACTGTCAGATTGTTGCGACGAAAGTAATGCTCGTCATTCCCGCCAGTCATTGGAAAATTTCCCGAGGGCAAACTACACTATTGAAAATGATCGAATCTACAGACCCAAAAAATATAGACAAGCCAATCGCGAGATGTGCGGAATGCGACCGCGAGGTCGAGCATTACAACACGTTTTTGTCGCCCACCAACGAGCGCCGAATCGTCTGCTGGGAATGTACCGGACGAGACGAAAAAGGCTTTAATGCAAAACGCGATTTCCGCCGCGACTCGCGTTCGGGAGTTATCCCGAGATAGATATGGCGGTCAGAAGGATCACCGAATATCCCGCCAGGGTTTTGGCCGATGTCGGCAAGCCTGTTACCGAGTTTGACGAAAACCTCGCTGTTCTCTGCGCGGACATGTTCGAAACAATGTACGAAGCCGAAGGCGTTGGCCTCGCCGCACCTCAGATCGGCTTGAATTTACGGCTCTTTGTCATGGATTGCGAGGGCGTCAAACTAATCGCGGCAAATCCTGAGATCGTCGCTAGCAGCGGCGAGCAATCCAGCCAAGAGGGATGTCTTTCGGTCGGCAAGGTCCCTGCGGTCGTCGTTCGGCCCGAGATGGCTTGCCTGCGGGCCCAGGATGAAAACGGCGAATGGTTTGAGCGCGAGGCCACAGGTTACGCCGCTCGTGCTTTTATGCACGAAACTGATCATTGCGACGGCAAGCTGTTCATCGACCATCTGCCAAAGCTGCGCCGCGACATGGTCATAAAAAGATTTCAGAAAGAAAAGCGTTGGGACTGAACGCCTAATTGAGATTGCTGGCATCGGTTCGAGGCAGTATTGCCATCGAAATCGGTGACGAAAGCGTCGCAACGTGACCTTCAATTCATTTGAAGACGAGAGGCAGTGGGGAGGACCGATCATGAGAAAAATAATATTTACAACGAGTTTTGTGTTGCTTGTAGCTTTTGGAGGTATTTCCGCCGCAGCACAATGCAACCCGGCCGCCGAATCTTTCATTAAATGCGGCTACTATAACGAAGGCTATCAGGACGGCATTGCGGACGCTCAGAGTAACCGCCGCAGCGACTACCGGCGTTACAGCGATAAGTACGAACGTAAATACGAGAACAATTATAGCGAGGGCTACAACGCCGGATACGACAGCATACGCGGAACATCAAACCGCTGGACGAGTTCGCAGCGGTCAGCTTATGACTCAGGCTATAACCTCGGCGAAACCGACCGCCGGCGCGGCGGCGAGAACCGGTCTTCCGAAAGGACGTCGGCTCAAATAGATCAGAATATCGCCCTATATTTTCAGCAGGGCTATTTCGACGCTTTTTACAATCGGCCGCGCCAATACGATGTTCCGCTCGGCAACAATAATCCGCCGAACAATGGCGGCAATGCTTTGGCAACATGGAGCGGTCGTGTTGACGATCGGGCAAACATCATAATTCGCGGAAATACGATCCGTGTCGAAGACGTGGCTGGAAGCGGCGTTCAGACTACTTATCAAAACGTAAACGGTTTCCTGCCGCGGCGGGCAACTATGGTTACCGCCCAGCGCAGAAACGGGCGTGGTACCGTGACGATTATTCAACAGCCAAATCGCTCAAATGATTTCACCGCTATCATCCAGGTCTCCGATCCACGAGCCGGAGCGGATAATTACAACGTCGATATTTCCTGGGCAGGCCAATTCTCCAATGTCGAAGAGCCTTACAGGTCCGGCAGCGTATCATGGCGTGGCCGGGTCGATCAGACGGCAAACATCATCATTTCCGGTGCTGATGTCCAAACCGAAGATGCCGCGGGAACCGGACTCTCAGGTGTCACGTTTAATATCAACGGCTCACTCGCAAGGCGTCCCGGTTCTGTAACCGCCCGCAAACGGAACGGCCGCGGAACCGTAACCATCCTTCAACAGCCATCGAGGGACAACGAATATACCGCCATTGTGCAGGTATTTGACCCAGCCGGTGGAGCAGATAATTATGAAGTTGATATAACTTGGTAGGTTTTCGAAGGCCGGGAGAGCTTAGAACTCCCGGCCTTTTTTTATTTCTTTAAAAACATCGCGCGATATACGGGCAGATCCTTATCCTCGACAGCTTTTTCCCTTTCGGTCCGTACTGGAAACGGATTAGCGGCAACTTCGATTTCGGTCAATCTCTCATCTTTTCGAAAAAGCTCAAACATCTCATTTGCTAGGAATTCGATGTCGGTCTGAACAAATATACGCCCGGCTCCAGCAAGTTTGCTGACAACGCTTTCGACCAGCTCCGCGTTCACCATCCGCCGTTTTGCATGCCGTTTCTTGAACCACGGATCGGGAAACTGGATGGTGACCATCTGTAGTTTCCCCTCAGGCATGCCGGTCAGCAGGTGATCGAGCCACAGCATGGCATTACAAAATGCGAAGTAAAGATTAGACAGATTTGCCTCGGCGGCGAGACGATTTGCCTCTTCGACAAGCGGTTCGCGGATCTCGATGCCGAGAAAATTTCGCCCCGGCTCGACCTCCGCCATCCTCAGGATAAATCGCCCGCGCGCGCAACCTATATCCATATGCAGCGGGGGCGACGTGTCGGCAAATGCCTCCGCCCAATCGATAGGTTCCGGCGATTGGGCGTAATAGGGCGAGAGCGGATTGACGTGTTGGTGAACGCGAACGCGTGGCATATAGCGAGGCCTAACTCTAAACAATTCCAAACATGAGCAAGATGCAAAAACAACAGGCCGCAAAATAGATCCCGACCGCTCCAAGACCCAGAGCCTCAGTGACCGTGCCTGCCGCTCGCGGATCCGCAAACGAATCGCCGGGTATTTGAACAAATCCATACACAGCACCCGTGATCAACCCCCCGATATGTCCAAAGTTATCGATCACCTGATAGAGAGCGAGGCCATAGATGAGAATAAAGCCGATATTTACCAGCAGGCTCTTGCGAAACGCCGGCGAGATAAATTCACGGCGGCGAAAAGCATAAACCGCGAGATAACCGATCAACCCGACAATGCCGCCTGAAGCACCGACCGAGATCCCATCCGGCGAAAGCACAAGGCTCAAAACGCCGCCGCCCAGGGCTGCCAGCAAAAAAACGATCGCCAGATGCGCACGATTTGCGAGCATCTCAAATATCTTGCCAAAGCTGTAAAATGCGTAACCGTTCATCGCCACATGCAGCAAACCACCGTGCATCGCCGCCCCCGTAAGTATTCGCCAATACTGGTGATCGTGGAGGAAATCCTGCTTAACAAAACCGGCCAGCAATATCGACCTGTCGAGCCCCGTCAACATCTGCACAGCGGCAACTACACCGAACGATGCGATAAGAATGATCGTATAAACCGGAACCGGCGGACGCGGCTGTGCAGCCGCAATATTCTCCGCGGAATGCTCGTCCTCTGCCGGCTCTTCGGTCTGATAGGTAAATGACATCTGTGAGAACTACATCGCCAAGCCGCCGTCGGCCTGTATCACCTGGCCGGTGATGTAAGCAGCGGACGGTGACAGAACAAAACATGCAAGTTCTGCCACTTCCTGGACATTGCCAAGGCGGCCAAGCGGAATCTGAGAGAGAATCTTTTCGCGGTACTCTTCGTTCATGTCGGCCGCCATGTGGGTCTCTATCAGGCCGAGAGCAAGCGCGTTTACGGTGATCTTGCGGCTCGCGACTTCCTTGGCAAGGGCTTTCGTTAGGCCGATCATGCCGGCCTTTGACGCCGAATAATTCGTTTGGCCGAGCATTCCGACAACGCCTGAGATTGATGAGATATTAAGTATCGAGCCGCCATTCTCATTTCGCATCATCGGCCGGACAGCGGCTTTCGAAAAGTTCCAGGCACCCTTGAGGTTAGCGGCGACAACAGCGTCAAAGTCTTCTTCTTTCATTCGCAGGATGAGCTGGTCACGCGTGATACCGGCGTTATTGACGAGCAGATCGACCGTGCCAAACACATCTTTGACCTGACGGACAAAGTCCGCCGCTGCCTCCGTATTCGTAACGTTGCACGGAGCGGCAAATACCTTAACGCCAAGGCCCTCGAGATCCGCGACCAGTTTCTCCGCTTCGTCGCCTATCGTCAGATCATTAAATGCCACATTCGCCCCGCGCCGCGCTAATTCCAGCAAGATCGCCCTGCCGATCCCGCGTGTTCCACCGGTGACGATCGCGACACGTCCTTCAAATTCTTTTTCGCTCATATTTTAATCTCCGTTTGTAATGGTTCGATTTTAGTTTTTGCGCTGGTGCTACGTCAAAGCGGGTTCAGGCGGCGTTGGACTCATAATCGCTTTTTATCTATGATTCCAATACTTATGAATATACGTTTCGGAGCCAAACCGCTCATCACCGTCGCTCTTCTTTTGCTGTTGCCGTTTGTTGCGGCCATCCATGCTCAGAACCGCTCGATCCTGATCAGGAATGCGACCATTATAGACGGCTCAGGTCATGCCCCGTTTCACGGGGATCTACGCATCGCGGATGGCAAGATCGTCAAGATCGGCGAGATAAAACCGTCTGCGAATGATGAGGTTATAGATGCGAGCGGACTCATCCTGGCACCGGGCTTTATCGATATCCATAACCATTCGGAGTCGGGCCTTCTGCGCGAAGGCACGGCCGCTAATCAGGTCTCGCAGGGGATCACGACCATCCTGGTCGGGCCGGACGGCGGATCGCCCTATCCGATAGGCGACTATTTTGCCAAACTCGACGGTAAGATAGCGGTCAATGTCGGTGCATTTATCGGCCACGCTACGGTCCGCGAGCAGGTAATGAAACAGGGTTACACACGAAAAGCGACCGATGACGAGATCCTGCAAATGGCGGAGCTTGTCGAAAAGAGTATGAAGGACGGGGCCTTTGGCCTTTCGTCCGGGCTCGAATATGACGTTGGTTTCTCAGCTACGACCGAAGAGTTGATCGCTCTTTCGCAACCCGCAGGCAAACATCACGGCATATATATGACACACATGCGCGACGAGGAAGAAGGCATGCTCGACGCCCTTCGCGAGGCGATCCGCATCGGCCGCGAGGCAAAGCTGCCGGTCCAGATCTCGCACATCAAGATGGGCAACCGAAACGTCTGGGGCAAATCGTCCGAGGCGATCGCCATCGTCGAGGAGGCCCGCAGATCCGGTTTTGACATCACGGCTGACGCCTATCCTTACACGGCCTGGGCATCGACGATCACCGTGCTGGTTCCCAGCCGGAAACACGAAGATAGAAATGAGATCGAAACCGGCCTCAGAAACGTCGGCGGTGCCGACAAGGTGCTGGTGACCAGTTGTTCCGCTCATCGTGATTATGAGGGCAAGACCCTCGAGCAAATCGCGGCGGCGCAAAAGACAACGCCGGTCGATGTCTATATCCAGATCGTCAAGGACGGCGGAGCCGGAGTCGTATGCAATTCGATGAACGAGGCGGATGTTAAGGCGTTTTACCAGCAGCCCTGGGTAATGGTCGCCAGCGACGGAGGCATCGGCAGCCGCCACCCGCGCGGCACGGGAACATTTACGCGCGTCCTGGGCCGGTTTGTTCGTGAAAATAAATGGTTCAGCCTCGAGGAAGCAGTAAGAAAAATGGCCGCGATGCCGGCAGCCAGGCTCCGGCTAAAAGATCGAGGTATGATCAAAAAAGGGCTGAAAGCCGATCTTGTTCTGTTCGATCCGGCGACGGTTATCGATCACGCGACTTTTTCAGAGCCGCAGAAAATCTCGGGTGGTATCAAGTCAGTTTTTGTAAACGGTGTTAAGGTATGGGACGGCGAGAAAGTAACGAATGCGATGCCCGGAACTATACTTAAGCGAACTTGATTATTCGACTTTATCTCTGTTTACATGCGAAAAAAGTCGGAAGCTCTTTTGATCTTTAGGCCTTTGCAATAGTGCTGTATTGTTTTGAAATCTTCCCAGTTGTCGACAACAATTGTCGCATCCCATCGTCTGGCGCTCACGGCCAACAAAACATCCATGGCCATACGTTGTGAAATTCCAGGCTTTAACTTCAATAACTTCCCGCCCGCATTTTTTCGACGCTTCTGAATCAACCAGTAAAGTATCTTTCCTGCCCTTTGCCAGTCTTCAATTTGCGGATAAATAAGCGAGTTGTCTTTGGCGTACTCATTGAATAAACGATCCAACTGTTTCAGTTGAGACTCATCTTTCGCACTCGCCGACAGCTCCCTTAAAACTACTGACGACCAGAGAAACTTCTCTGGTAATTGGGATAAGCCTCTTGAGATGATGACCGAAGTATCGTAGGTAAAGTAGCCCCTCATCCGGCTTTGTTGCGGTTGTTATCGAATGCCCATTTAAAGACTTCCAAGGTTAATGCTTTTCGCCTTTGGAGACGTCTTTCACGCTCCTCAGCGGTTTCAGGATTGACCCGATAAGGCTTTTCGATAGGTTTCTTATTTGAACCGTTAGTTAACGATGAAAGCAAGACTCTGGGAGTGGCTACAATTTTGATCGCCTGTTTTGTCGTTTGAGATTTTTCAGTTCTATTCGACATCGTTTTCCAAGTATTTTATACCACAAAATCCCCTCGTCTAAAAATTGGTGTCTCAACGCCCCGAAAAGCTCACGTGGCAAGAGCGTTTCGCTGTATCTCGAACAGCTTATTAACTCCGATCTCGGCGAGCATGAGCATTTCGTCCATTTGTTCGCGCGTAAAGGGCTCGCGTTCGGCGGTTCCCTGGATCTCGATAAATTTTCCGGCGCCCGTACAGACGATATTCATATCGACATCGGCGTTCGAATCTTCGGTGTACGCGAGATCGAGAATTGTCGTCCCTTCTATGATACCCACGCTGACGGCGGCGACTTCGCTCAGGATCGGCGAAGTTTTGATAGTCCCCTGCTTGACCAGCTTTCGGCAGGCAAGAGCAAGAGCGACATACGCACCGGTGATCGAAGCACAGCGTGTGCCGCCGTCGGCTTGGATCACATCGCAATCAAGATATATCTGGCGTTCGCCGAGCAACTTTGTATCGACAACGGCCCTTAGGCTGCGGCCAATCAGACGTTGGATCTCCTGTGTGCGTCCCGAAGGCCCGTTCTTCGTCTCTCGCTGCGTTCTGGTGTTCGTGGCGCGCGGCAGCATTGCGTACTCGGCGGTGACCCAGCCAAGGCCTTTGTTTCGCATAAACATCGGCACGCGGTCTTCGACGGACGCAGTGCAGATCACCTTTGTTCCTCCGACTTCGATAAGTGCGGAACCCTCAGCATACGGCGAGATATTCGGCGTGATCTTGGTATTGCGAATCTGATCGTGGGTTCTCTTGTCTTGTCTTTCGTAACTCATTTATTTTTTTGCCACAGACGTCACAGAGAAAGATGCGATTTTTCAGCCTATCTATCCGTGCCTATCTGTGTAATCGGTTGCTAATTCTTCTTCAGTTCGTCCATGCCGTAAACCTCGATCGCTTCGAGCTTAGACGGCTTTATGCCGAGAAAACGCTCGGCGACTCGGCTAAATCTGTCAGCCGCGTCCGTCACATAAAAATGATCGAGGTCATCGCACAGTTTTCGCGTGCCGACGACGGCGTTCGGATTCTCAAGGTCTTTGTCTTTCAATAGCTGTGCGACCTCGTCCGCCGTGGCCTCACCGGAATCAACAAGCTTAACATTTTCGCCCACCGTTTGCTGAATCACATCCCGCAGGATCGGGTAATGCGTACAGCCCAGAACGAGCGCATCCGGTGCGAATTCCTTCATTTTCGCCAGGTATTTTGCCGCTATCGAATAAGTTTCCGCTTCTCTCGTCCAGCCTTCCTCCGCCAGCGGTACAAACAGCGGACAGCCGGCTTGCAAAACCTCAGCCGTGTCCGAAGCACGCCGGATCGCCTCAAAATACGCGTTGCTCGCAACCGTCGCCTCGGTCGCGATGACGCCGATCCTCGGGCGTGGCTTACCTTTCAGTATCTCGACGGCCTTTCTCCCGCCGGGCCCGATCACCCCGACCACATCAAGGCCGATCTTTTCACGAATTTTGGGCAAAGCAAGAGCCGATGCCGTATTGCACGCAACAACCAGCATCTTAATGCCCCGCGACGCGAGAAACTGCGAATTTTCTATCGCATAACGCTCAACCGTCGCCATTGACTTTGTCCCATACGGCACGCGGGCCGTGTCGCCGAGATAAATAAAATGCTCGTTTGGCAGACGGTTATGCAGCGCGCGATAAACCGTCAGGCCGCCGACGCCGGAATCGAATATGCCGATGGGCAGATCGCTTTGCATCAGGTGTCAGATACGCTTCAAAAAGGGCGTGATCTTCATATTGAATTTATCACGCCCAAGTCAGTATTCTAAGTTTGCCGCTGTCTTCTACTTCTTCCCCAACTCAAATACGATCCCGCTGGAGAATCTGAAATTATTCTGCCGAGGGGCGCCGAAGTGGGTCAGGACGTAATCGAATTGAAATGGCCGGACGGCGATATGCGAACTCACGCCCACATCCACGCCGCCGCCGAAGGCCATCGCAAAGGCGGTTGCCGAAGAACTAACGCTCGTCGTGCCGATGGTGGTCTTGGTTGTATCGTGCACTCCACCGAACAGAGGATGGACAAAGACCTTCACCTTATCATTCGCGTTGAAGCTGAACTGTGGGCCGAACAGATAAGTGTATCTGTGCAGCGAAGTATCTATGTTCGTTCCAATCCGGTTTGAGCCGAAGACGATGGAAACCTCTCCGCCGACAGCGACGTGCGGCGTGAAGTCGTAAAAGAGCGATCCGCTAAAGCCAACAAGGTTCTTTGCCGATTCCTTAGGCGCACGCATGTAGGCGAAGCCGATAAATAGCTCGACAGGTTTAATATTGATGCCGATTCCGGCGGGAGTGGGCGTGGGTTTCGTCGGAGGCGTCGTGCCCGTATCGGCTGGCGGAGGGCAATTATCCTTTGCCCGTCGCCCCTTAAACCCCCTGGGATCGGTTTACCTGTCTTCGAATCTCTCCACGTTTTCTGGTCAGGATCCCAATGCATGTTTTGACCCGTTTTGCGATTGAAGGAATGTCCAGGAT
>JAYVDQ010000664.1:0-2610 GCA_043749325.1 Chloracidobacterium sp.
CAGGTTTTGCCAAAAGGCACATTATCTTTTTTATATTCGTGGTGAGTTAATGCGACTTGCGACCACGTTAAATAAACCGCTAAACAGCTATAAAGACAAATTTGAAAAAGTCTCGCTGTTTTGGCGAGGCTTTTTTGTTAACCATTCAGCAATCAGCCCGGAGTTCTGCTGACTACTGACTGCTGATTGCTGACCGCTTATGAAAAACTTTCGCGACCTACTCGCGTCCGATGGTGTCTACGTCTTTGACGGAGCGGTCGGGACGCGGCTCTATGACAAAGGCATTTATATCAATCGCAGCTATGACGAGCTGAATATCGCCGCGCCAGACCTAGTCCGCGAGGTCCACGAAGAATATGTCGCCGCCGGTGCCGAGATTATTGAGACCAATACCTTTGGCGCGACGCGGCACAAACTACAGCCGTACGGACTCGAAAGTAAACTCCACGAGATCAATATTGCCGCTGCAAAGCTTGCCCGCGAAGCGGCTGGCGACACCGTTTACGTAGCCGGAGCCCTCGGGCCGTTGGGTTTGCGGCTTGAACCGTTTGGGCCGACCTCGTTTGACGAGGCACGGGAGATGTATAAAGAGCAGGTCTCGGCATTGCTCGAGGGTGGCGTCGATCTTTTCATCCTCGAGACATTTTCCGAACTCCCGCTGATCGAACAGGCGATCCGCGCCGTCCGCGAGCTGACCGATCTGCCGATCATGGCGCAGATGACGATCCAGATGGACGGCAAAACGCTCTATGGCGACACGCCCGAGCATTTTACACAAAAGCTCGATCAACTGGGCGCCGACGTCATCGGCCTCAACTGCGGTATGGGCCCGAATCACCTGCTCAACGCACTCGAAAAAATGCGTGCCGTCACCATGAAACCGCTTTCCGCACAGCCAAACGCCGGTCTGCCGCGTGATGTGCAGGGGCGGCAGTTTTATATGGGATCGCCGGAGTATATGGCCGAATTTTCGCGGCGATTCGTCCAGGTCGGGGCAAAATTCGTCGGCGGCTGCTGCGGCACGACCCCGACGCATATAAAATTGATCGCCAACGCCATCCGCTCGATCAGCCCGCGTCAGGCGATCAGCGAGGTCCGCAATCAGCCAGTGACCGTCGCCGAGCTAAAGCCCGAGGACGTCCAGGTAGTGGATCCCGTGGAGCGCAGCCGATGGTCGGCGAAGATCGCTCGCGGCGAATTTGTAACGTCTGTCGAGGTGCTTCCGCCAAAGGGCTGCGACGCCGAAAAGACGCTCGATTCGATCCGCCTGCTTAAAGACGCTGGTGTTGACGGCGTAAACATACCCGACGGCCCTCGCGCCCAGACGCGGATGTCCGCCCAGGCAACCGCCGTGCTCGTCGAACGCGAGATCGGCATCGAGGCCGTCCTGCATTACTGCTGCCGCGACCGCAACCTTTTGGGGATGATGTCCGATCTGCTCGGAGCCGCTGCATTGGGGCTACACAATTTGCTGCTCATCACCGGCGATCCGCCAAAGATGGGCCCGTATCCTGACGCCACAGCCGTCTTCGACATAGACGCCATCGGCCTGACCAACATGGTCAACAAACTCAATCACGGTCTCGATCTCGGCAACAATCCTATCGGCAAACCGACCGCCTTCTCCATCGGCGTCGGCGTCAATCCGGGTGCCGTAAACATGGAAGAGGAAATCCGCCGCTTTGAATGGAAGGTCGAGGCCGGTGCCGAGTACGCCATAACGCAGCCCGTCTTCGACACAGCGCAGCTAAAACGATTTCTCGATATGATCTCGCACGTCCGCATCCCGATAGTCGCCGGCATCTGGCCGCTCATCAGCTTTCGCAACGCCGAGTTTATGCACAACGAGGTCCCCGGCGTTAACGTCCCCGCCGACATCCTCGAACGCATGAGGCTCGCCTCGGAGCAAAGTAAGGAAACCGCCCGCGAGATGGGCATCGCCATCGCCCGCGAAGCCCTGACCGAGGTCAAAGACGTAATCCAGGGCGTGCAGGTCTCGGCGCCGTTTGGCAATGTGAAATATGCGTTGCAGGTTTTTGAAGCTTTGGATGAATTTAAGACGGGGAACAAAATTTCGGCGACGCTGACCTGATTATGATAAAATTTCGTCGGATAGTTTCACCTATTGAAAATGTTGAGAGAATCGCTCGGCGTTTTTCGATTGACGAATTGAGTATGCTGAGAAAAAAGTTTGGCGGTGCGGATTGGCGCAAACTCAAGGGAACTGCTGTAGTGGAATTACTTACGGGCGAAATCCGGCTGGCCGAGCTACACTGGTATGAATGCCACGGCGTCGGAAAAAAGAAAATTAAGATCAAGCAGCTTCTGGACTAGGTATATGGATATAATCGGATTTGCAATATGTCTGGAAAATGACGACGAAGGTGATTTTGTTCCCAACAAACTGTATCCGGTTTTGAGACCGTTGGACAACGACCCAAAAGGGCATCTGCGGATCATTGACGAAAGCGGCGAAGATTACCTCTATCCCGAACTCTATTTTCAAATCGTCCAACTTGCACCGCAAGCGCAAGAAAATCTTCTGCACTATTTTGAATTATCGGTAGTTTGAGCCGTCCTGCCGGGTCTGATTGAATATCGCCAGATCAG
>JAYVDQ010000665.1:0-2090 GCA_043749325.1 Chloracidobacterium sp.
AATTCGTCACCGCCGAGCCTGGCCACGACATCGCCGGGACGCACACACGCGGTCAGCCGTTCGGCTATCGCGATGAGCAATTTGTCTCCAACTGCGTGACCGAGGCTGTCGTTGATGACCTTAAACCGGTCGAGATCGAGGAACAGGACCGCGAATTTCGCGTAGCTGTTGCCTTCGGCCCGCTCGACGGCCTGCTTGAGGTGGTTCATAAACGAGACGCGGTTGGGCAAGTCGGTAAGCGTGTCGTGCAATGCGTAATAACGCAGCTTTTCTTCGGCCAGATTTCGCTCGGTAATGTCCCGGAAACAGCATACGCGGCCGACGGGTACGCCTTCCATATACTGCGGCTGCGAATACCGCTCGTAGATCCGGCCGTCTTTGAGATCGAGTATCTCGGTCGTTGTGATTAGTGGGTCGGCATACAATCGGTCGAGATTTTCGAGAAACCGTTCGGGATCGACGAGCTGTTCGACAACGCGTGCGACGAGAGCCGCGCTGTCTTTGGCTTCGAGGGTCGCGGGATCGATCTGCCACATCTCAACAAATTTTTTGTTGCTAGTGACGATCGAGCGGTCGAGGCCCATGACGATCATACCGTCGGCCGTGGATTCGAATGTGGATGAGAACAGCGAGATCGTGTTGTGAAGCGAGGTCTCGGCACGGCGGCGTTCGCTGATGTCGCGGGCTATGCCCTGGACACCTACGGGCATGCCGTCATTCACCATTAGCCGCGTACTCAGATCCAGCGGAACTCGGCGGCCGTCCTTGGCAATGATCTCAAGTTCGAAGGTTGTAGGCCGTTCGCCCTCTCGCCTGCGGACGGTCATTGTCCGGGCAAGTTCGAGATATTCCGGAGCGACGACCTGCTCGATGCTCATTTTCAACGCCTCTTCGCGCGTATAGCCCGTGATGATCTCGCCGGCACGATTCAGCGATGTGAAGTAACCATTTAGGTCGTGCGTGTAGATCAGGTCGTTGGCATTTTCGAACAGGTCACGATACCGCTCTTCGTTCTTACGATTTGTTTCTTCGGCCTGTTTTCGCGCGGTTACATCACGGGCGATACCCTGAACGGCGACCGGGACGCCGTCTTTAGTAATGAGGCTGCTATTGACCTCGAGTGAGACCCGAGTGCCGTCTTTCTTAATGCACTCGACCTCATAAACGGTTTGGCCATAGGTTCCTGTTACCTTTTTCGATAACTTTCGCCTTACCAGTTCCAAATGCTCGGGAGCAATGATGTCCGTCATATTTAATGACAGAGCCTCTTCCTGCGTGTAACCGATGACCTGTTGGGCGGCCTGATTTATCGAGATGTAATTGCCCTTAAGGTCGTGGACATAAATGATATCGTTGGCGTTTTCGAACAATTGCCGGTAACGGGCTTCGCTCTCCATTAGGGCGTCATTTGTCCGTTTGCGTTCGGTGATGTCCTGCCACATAACCATCCCGGCAAATATCTCGCCGCTCTCGTCGCGGACGGGAAGAACGCTGACTTGAAACGCACCCTCGGCGTTTTCCATGTCTAGAACGACATGTTCGCCTTTTAATGCACGCTGATAATAGCCGCTCCATTTGTCAGCGATCTCCGGCGGGAAAACATCGAGCAGCGTACGATTTTCAAACATTTGCTGCGACCAATCATGATGTTTTAACTGTTCGCCGTCGGCCAGCGTGTATCTGAAATCATGATCAAATAGCAGCACAGCGGTTTTGGGGATCGTACGGGCGAGCGTGCGGTAGAGCTTTTCACGCTTTTCGAGCTCCTGCTCGGCGAGCTTACGTTCGGTAACATCGAGAATTACGCCTTGCCAACAGAGAAGCCCGCCGTCCTTTCCCTTTATGAAGCAGCTCCGGTCGCGCACCCAAACAATGTCTTCGTTCTTACAAACAACGCGATATTCAAAATCAACACTCTCACTTTTTTTCATTGCTAACCGCGTTGCATCGAGAATGCGTTCACGATCGTCAGGATGAATGATGCGGTCCCATATATCGGAATCGGTCATCCACACGTCGAGCGGGTAGCCGAATTTTTCAAAGGTCGGACTGATATAGATTGGCGTATGCGGCGGTGTTGCCCCGACCGC
>JAYVDQ010000666.1:0-4240 GCA_043749325.1 Chloracidobacterium sp.
CGATGGCTCGACCGCGCTGCTGAAAAAATGCGGCATTGGCTTTTCAAACGGTCTGGGCAAGCTTCGGGCCGAATCCGAGGACTTCCCGATTGAGATATATTTCCTGCGGGACGACGATATCCCGGAGTACGTTGCGGACGGCGTGGCGGATATTGGGATCGTCGGCGAAAACGTGCTGGCTGAAAGTCCGAAGCGGGTCGAGACGGTCGAGAAACTCGGCTTTGGCCGCTGCCGCCTGTCGATGGCCGTGCCGAAGAATGTTGAGTACAGCCAACTCGCGGATCTTGCAGGCAAGCGTATCGCTACAAGCTATCCGAATATTCTTACCCGGTATTTTGCGGAGAGCGGCGTCGAGGCGGATATCCACGAGATCAGCGGTTCGGTCGAGATCGCACCGTCGATCGGGCTCGCGGATGCAGTCTGCGACCTTGTAAGTTCGGGCAGCACGCTCTTTTCCAACGGTTTGACAGAGGTCGAAACGGTGATGAGGTCTGAGGCGGTATTGATCGCTAAGCAAGGGCTCGAAGCGCAGCCGCGGGAGATCCTGGACAAGCTGCTTTTCCGTATCCGCAGCGTATTGGCGGCCCAGGCGAACAAATACATTTTGCTGAACGCACCGCTCGACAAGGTAGCCGACATTACAAGGCTGCTGCCGGGAATGAAGAGCCCTACGACGATGCCGCTCGCCGAACCGGGCTGGGTGTCGATTCATTCGGTCATAAATGAAAGTGATTTTTGGGAAGTGGTCGACAGCCTCAAGCGTGCCGGGGCCGAAGGCATCCTCGTGCTGTCCATAGATCAGATGATCAGGTGATTATTCTGTTGAGTGGGGGAGTTGGAGCATTTTTTCTTTGTGAGCTTTGTGTCTGTGTCTTTGTGATCTTTGTGATTAAGGATCTGAAAACGATTTATCACAAAGAACACTAAGTGAAGACACAAAGGACACAAACAAGAAAGATAAAATTATGAAAATTATCAAATATCCATCCAGGGACGCCTGGCCTGAAATATTGAGGCGGCCGGTGCTCGACACGAAATTTCTCGAACGAACGGTCGCCAATATACTTAACGACGTTCGCGAAAACGGCGACGCGGCATTGCGGCATTGCTCCCGGCATTTCGACAAGGTCGAGCTGGATGAGTTTCTCGTGTCGGATGACGAATACGTCGAGGCAGAGGCACTCGTTTTCCCGGAACTAAAAGACGCCGCCGCGGTCGCAAAAGCGAATATTGAGAAATTTCACGCCATCGCCGACGAAAAGCCTGCAGTTATCGAGACATCGACGGGCGTTTTTTGCTGGAAAAAAGCCGTGCCGATAGAAAAGGTCGGGCTCTATGTCCCGGCGGGAAGCGCACCGTTGTTTTCGACGGTACTGATGCTCGTGATCCCGGCAAAACTCGCCGGCTGCCGCGAGATAGTTGTTTGTTCGCCGCCAAAGCCGGACGGAAAGGTCGATTCGGTTACGCTGTACGCGGCAAAATTGTGCGGAGCGACAAGCGTTTACAAGATCGGCGGGGCGCAGGCTATCGGTGCTCTCGCCTACGGAACGGCAACGGTTCCGCGTGTCTATAAAATATTTGGGCCGGGCAATCAATTTGTGACGGAGGCAAAACTCCAGGTGCTGCGTTCCGGCGTCGCCATCGATATGCCCGCCGGGCCGTCGGAGGTCGCGGTTTTGGCGGACGAAACCTGTGTGCCGGCATTTGTTGCGGCCGATCTGTTGTCACAGGCCGAGCACGGCCCGGACAGCCAGGTTATTTTGGTCTCAACATCCGAATCGGTTATCGAAGAAACGCTCGCTGAGGTCGAGCGACAGATCGAGATGCTTCCGCGAAAGACGATCGCGCGGGCGGCGATCCAAAATTCGAAGGCCATTCTTGTAAAAACGATCGGCGATGGGGTCGAGCTTTTGAACGAATACGCCCCGGAACATCTCATTATTGTGACGGCGAATGCCGAGTTAGTTGCGGAGCAGATCGTTAATGCGGGCTCGGTTTTTATCGGTAATTTCTCCTGCGAGAGCGCCGGAGACTACGCTTCGGGCACAAATCACACCTTGCCAACCAACGGCGCGGCCAGGGGCTACAGCGGCGTGTCGGTCGCGAGCTTTACAAAAACGATCACGTTTCAGCGGCTTTCGGCTGTCGGGATCAATACGCTTGGCCCGGTGGTCGAAATAATGGCCGCCGCCGAGGGACTTGACGCTCACAAAAACGCCGTCGCTATTCGCCGCGAATGGATCGGAGGCCGTGATGACATTTGATCTGCAAAGTTTGGTTCGCGGAAATATCCAGAGGCTAAAACCGTATTCTTCGGCCCGGTCGGAGTTTCCGGGAGCGGCTGAGGTATTTCTGGACGCCAACGAAAACGCATTCGGCTCGCCCGCGGGCGATGGATATAACCGGTATCCTGATCCACTGCAAACCGAACTTAAAACGCGGCTCGCATCGATCAAGGGTGTCGATCCGTCGCAGATGTTTGTCGGCAACGGCAGCGACGAGGCGATCGATCTGCTGTTTCGCATTTTTTGCGAGCCGGACCGGGATGAAACGATAATTTGCCCGCCGACCTACGGCATGTACAGGGTTTCGGCCGATATTAACGATGTCGCGGTGCGTGAGATACGGCTGACCGGCGAATTTCAGTTGAATGTTCCGGCGATACTTGAGGGCATATCGGGGCGGACCAAATTGATCTTTATTTGTTCGCCAAATAACCCGACGGGCAATCTGATGCGGCGGGAATCTGTGGTCGAGATTGCTCAGAAGTTTGACCGCATTGTTGTGGTCGACGAAGCGTATATAGACTTTGCGGCTGAGCCGTCAATGACCACCGAACTCAGCTCGCTGCCAAATCTCGTCGTCCTACAGACATTTTCAAAGGCCTGGGGAATGGCCGGCCTACGTGTCGGGCTCGCATATGCAAGCCGCGAGATCATCGACCTTATGAACCGCGTCAAGCCGCCGTACAACGTCAGCGGCATCGCTCAGCGAGCCGTCGTCGATGCTCTCGATGACCAGGAAAGTGTCGTGCAGTGGATAGGGGCCGCTTTGCAGCAGCGAGCCATATTAGCCGAATCGCTGGGCCGCTTCGATTTTGTCGAAAGAATTTATCCGTCGGATGCGAATTTTATTCTGGTGCACGTGGACAATGCCGACGCTGTTTACGGCTTTTTGGTTGATAGGAAAATTGTCGTCCGCAACCGAAATAACGTCGAGCTATGCGAGGGCTGTCTGCGGATAACCGTCGGAACCCCGGAGGAAAACCGGCGGCTGATCGAGGCTTTTGAGGCTTGGAACGAGCGTCGAATCCATTCTGAATAAAATGACAGGTGATAGGTGGAAAGTGATAAGTATGAAAAAAGTATTATTCATCGATAGAGATGGCACGTTGATCCGTGAACCCGACGACTTTCAGGTAGATCTGCTCGAAAAGCTGCGGTTACTGCCAGGTGCGATCACCAACATGGCACGCATCGCTCGTGAAACTGATTTTTTGTTGGTCATGGTCACTAATCAGGACGGTCTGGGAACGGAATCTTTTCCGGAATCAGCATTTTCCCCCGCACAGAATTTTGTGATTCAAACGTTAGCTGACGAGGGTGCCCGGTTTGCCGATGTATTTGTAGATCGGACATTTCCGCACGAAAATGCCCCGACACGAAAGCCCGGTACGGCGATGCTTACGAAATATCTTAACGGCGAATACGACTTGGCCAATTCATACGTCATAGGCGACCGGCCGACGGATGTCGAGCTTGCCAAAAATCTTGGCACGCAGGCAATTTATATTCGAAATGCTAATTTTCCCCTCACGGGGAGCGGCGAGAACGTTTTCAGCGTCGATGGCTGGGACGAGATCTACGAGATATTGCGGGTACCCCAGCGTCGCGTGACCCACGCCCGCAAAACAAAGGAAACGGACATCACGATTGATCTTAATCTCGACGGTTCCGGGATCGCGGATATCTCGACGGGCATTCCGTTCTTCGACCACATGCTCGACCAGCTCGCTCGTCACGGCGGGCTCGATCTGACGATCAAGGCGAATGGCGATCTGCATATTGATGAGCATCATACCATTGAGGATGTAGCGATAACGCTTGGCGAGGCTTTTTCACTGGCTCTTGCAGACAAACGCGGGATGGAGCGTTACGGATTTTGTTTGCCGATGGACGATTGCCTCGCGCAGGTCGCGATTGATTTCGGCGGGCGCAACTGGATCGTTTGGGACGTTGAA
>JAYVDQ010000667.1:0-2809 GCA_043749325.1 Chloracidobacterium sp.
GACGTGGCCGCTCGAGTGAACGCCGCCTACGAAAAGCTGAAAGATAAGACATTCGGTAAGCTGTATTCGCAATTCGTTTTGGAGGAAGAGGACACCGGCGATCTATTGACTGTCAAGGCCGCTCTCCGCCTGATCGAGGCGTGGTCGGCGGCGGCGTTTCATAACAAGTCGAAGAAATGGTACAGCTTTAAGACGCCGCACGCGCTCGATTATCAAAATCTTGTTCACCTCATTCACCCCGAGCCAAAGCTGCATAACATTATGCGCGGCGGTGAAGAGATCCTGCGCAAACGCGATGGATTTAAGCTCACGGACGACCGAGGCACGATGCGCGACGCTCTTTACGAGATCGACTACTGCCTGATCTGCCATGAGCGGGAAAAAGATTCGTGCTCGACCGGCCTGCGCGAAAATGACGGGACGCCAAAACGCAACCCGCTTGGCATCAAGACCGAGGGCTGCCCACTCGACGAACGCATTTCCGAAATGCATTTGCTCAAGAAGCAGGGTGACGCCATCGGTTCGCTCGCATTAGTCACTATCGACAATCCGATGTGCGCCGGCACCGGCCACCGCATCTGCAACGACTGCATGAAGGGCTGCATTTTTCAGAAGCAGGAGCCCGTCAATATACCGCTGGCTGAAACGGCGACGCTGACCGACGTGCTGAATCTGCCCTACGGATTTGAGATCTACAGCCTGCTGACGCGTTGGAATCCGCTTAACGCAAAGCGGCCATACGCATTGCCGTACAACGGCAAAAATGTGCTCGTCGTCGGCCTCGGGCCGGCGGGGTACACGCTCTCGCACTATCTTTTGAACGAAGGCTTTGGCGTCATCGGCATCGACGGCCTCAAGATCGAGCCGCTCCCGACCGAGTGGACCGGAAACCATGGCAAGGATTGTCCGAAGCCGATCAAGGAGATCACCGAGATAACCGAGGAACTTGATGCACGCATTTTGTCGGGTTTTGGCGGCGTTTCCGAGTACGGCATTACTGTCCGCTGGGACAAGAATTTCCTGACGATGGTCCAGCTCATGCTGACGCGGCGAAAGCGGTTTCGGCCGTACGGCGGGGTCCGGTTTGGCGGAACGCTGACGATCGAGGACGCGTGGGACTTCGGATTCGATCACATCGCCATTGCGACCGGCGCCGGACGGCCGACGATCGTTCCGATGAAAAACAACCTTATTCGCGGCATCCGTCAGGCGTCCGATTTCTTGATGGCGTTGCAGCTAACCGGTGCATTTAAAAAAGATACGCTCTCGAACCTGCAAGTGCGGCTGCCTGCCATTGTTATCGGCGGCGGCTTGACCGGGATTGATACGGCGACCGAGCTTTTTGCTTACTACCCGGTGCAGGTCGAAAAAATGCTTGGTAAATACGAGCAGGTCGTTGCCGAATTTGGCGAGGAAAAGGTCGTCGAGCATTTTGACGAAGAAGAGATCCGCGTGCTCCAGGAATTCCTCGAACATGGGCGCGAGATCCGCGAGGAACGCGCTCGCGCTGCTGCGGCCGGTGAGGAGCCTGATTTTGTGCCATTGGTACGCGGCTGGGGCGGCGTCTCGCTCATTTATCGCAAGCGTTTGCAGGATTCGCCCGCCTACAAGCTCAATCACGAAGAGGTCCAAAAGGCACTCGAAGAGGGCATCGATTTTATCGAATGCATGAACCCGACCGAGGCCGTGCCGGATGATTACAACGCGGTAAAAGCCCTGGTTTTCGAGCGGCTCGATTACGTCGCCGAAACCGGCAAATTTGAAAAGACTGGCGAGATGCACGAGTTTCCGGCCCACACGGTCTGCGTCGCGGCTGGAACATCTCCGAACGTTATTTACGAAAAGGAAAAGCCGGGCACATTTAAGATGGACGAATGGCGGCAGTTTTTTCAGCCGTTCAAGGTCGAACGGAACAGCGATGGCCATCTCCACGCGATTGAGGCCGCACCGGGCGAGACGGGGTTTTTCACTTCGTACGAGTCGGATGGAAAATTCATCAGCTACTATGGCGACAATCATCCTAAATACGCGGGCAATGTGGTCAAGGCGATGGCCTCGGCAAAATTTGGCTACGAGCGGGTCGTTGATCTTTTTGCGGACGAGATCGCCGCACAAAGCTCCCCTCCTTACGAAGGAGGGGTGGCCGCCGCTTTGGGCGGACGGGGTGGTTCTCTCGCGTGTGAGGAACGCGACGCCATCTTCGACAAACTCGAAGCGATGTTGGACGAACAGCTTCGCGCGTATGTCGTCAAGGTCGAGCGGCTTACGCCGACGATCGTCGATGTGATCGTAAAGGCCCCGTTACAGGCGCGTAAATTCGAGCCCGGCCAGTTTTACCGGCTGCAAAATTTTGAAACGTCAGCGCCGGTCGTCGATGGCACACGGCTGTTGATGGAGGGACTCGCCCTGACCGGAGCGTGGGTTGACGAGGAACGCGGTCTGCTGTCGATGATCGTCCTTGAAATGGGAACATCGTCGCGTCTTTGCTCGCTGCTTAAGGAAGGCGAAGAAGTGCTCGTAATGGGCCCGACGGGCACGCCGACCGAGATCACAGAAAACGAGACAGTGCTCCTCGCGGGCGGCGGGCTGGGCAATGCGGTGCTGTTCTCGATTGCCCGTGCCCTGCGCAAGAACAACAATAAGGTCATTTATTTTGCCGGGTACAAGAATGGCTCCGATCTCTTCAAACGCGCGGAGATCGAAAACGCGACCGATCAGGTGATCTGGGCGACGGATTTTGGCGACGAGATCATGCCCACACGGCCGCAGGACGCGCATTTTCGCGGCAACATTGTCCAGGCGATGATCG
>JAYVDQ010000668.1:0-4188 GCA_043749325.1 Chloracidobacterium sp.
GAAATGGCTGCTAAGGGCTAACAAGCTTCAGGAGGTGCGGCCAAATGAGCGATAATACAGCTTCGGCAAAGGCAAAGGACGGCGAGATAGTGATCGAAAAGAAAAGCGGGAACGGTATTAAAAAGCAAAAGCAGGTGACCGAGCCGTCGCTAAATATGGACGAGCTGCGCGATCTCGCGAATCTCGTCATCGAGCACGGTTTTACCGATTTTGAGTTTGAAAACGAGAACATTCGCGTTCGGCTCAGCAAGATGACTGGTGTACCAGCGGCAGTAGCAGCGGCACCGGCAGTAAATCTCGCTCCTTCTGCGGCTCCCTCTGAGCCTGCTACTGCAACTGCGGCTGCCGCTGCTACTGAGGCCGCCGATCCGGACGCCGGATTATTTAAGATCACCTCGCCGATCGTCGGAACATTTTACCGTTCATCCGGCCCCGATAAAGACCCGTTCGTGACCGAAGGCAGCAATGTTTCGGCGGATACGACTGTTTGCATCGTCGAGGCGATGAAGCTGATGAACGAGATCCAGGCCGAGGTGTCGGGCGAAGTTGTAAAGATATACGTCGAGAACGGCCAGCCCGTCGAATACGGGCAGCCACTGTTTGGAATTAGGAAATAGGATATTTAGCCACGAATTACACGAATATCACGAATTGTTAGGAGATTTCTTTATTCGTGCCATTCGTGTAATTTGTGGCTAAATCTTTTCTGTTTATGCGTGAGATCAAGAAAATATTGATTGCCAATCGCGGCGAGATCGCTTGCCGGATAATGTGGACGTGCAAGGAGATGGGCATCAAGACCGTCGCCGTCCATTCCGAGGCCGACCGCGAAGCTCTGCACGTCCGGTTTGCCGACGAAGCGATCTGCATCGGGCCCGCGTCATCCGCCGAGAGCTATCTCAATATCCCGTCGATCATCAGTGCCGCCGAGATAACGAATGTGGATGCAATTCATCCCGGATATGGTTTCCTGGCCGAATCGGCGACATTCGCAAAGATCTGCGAAGACTGCAATATCAAATTTATCGGCCCGCGTCCCGATGTGATCGCTATGATGGGCGATAAGGTCGAAGCCCGGCGGACGATGACCGCAGCCGGTGTTCCGATCCTGCCGGGAAGTAAGGAACCCATCGAATCTACCGAGGAAGCGTTGGCGCTAATTCGCGAGATCGGGCTTCCGGTCATTATTAAAGCAGCCGCCGGGGGCGGCGGCCGCGGAATGCGCATCGTCCGCTCCGAAGATGAGGTTGAAACCAATCTTGAACTTGCTCAAACCGAGGCTCTCAATGCCTTCAAAAACGGCTCGGTTTACATCGAGCGCTATATCGAGCGTCCGCGCCATATCGAGATCCAGGTTTTAGCCGACGAACACGGCAACGTCATCCATCTCGGCGAACGCGAATGCACGATCCAGCGTCGCCACCAGAAACTACTTGAAGAAGCCCCATCACCCGTTATCACGCCCGAACAGCGTGAAAAAATGGGTGCGGTCGCCGTCAAGGCGTGCAAAGAGATCGGCTATTCGAGCGCGGGCACGTTTGAATTTCTGCTCGACGAGGACGGCAGTTTCTACTTCATGGAGATGAATACGCGGATCCAGGTGGAGCATCCGGTGACCGAAATGGTCACGCTTGCTGATATTGTCCGCAACCAAATCCGAGTCGCGACCGGCGAGAATATCGGTTATACGCAGGACGAGGTCCAAATCGTCGGCCACTCGATCGAATGCCGCATCAATGCCGAGGACCCGGTGAAATTTACGCCGAGCCCCGGCAGAATCACGGCGTTCAACATTCCCGGCGGGCCGGGCGTACGCGTCGATACGGCCGTCTATCCCGGCTATGTTGTACCGCCATATTACGATTCGATGATCGCGAAATTGATCGTCCACGCCCGCACGCGGGAGCTTGCAATTGCCCGCATGCAGCGTGCGCTGGAAATGATGGTCGTCGAAGGCATAAAAACCACGATTCCGCTCCATCTCGCGATCATGGCGGACGAGAATTTCCAGAAAGGGAATTTCTCGACCAAGTTTATGGAAGAATTTAAGTACTAAGTTGATAATTCACAATGGATAACGGATAATTAGATCAAATAATTGTCCATTTTACATTGTCAATTATTCATTAATCTTCGCGGTTACCGCATAAATTTTGCGGAGTGACTGCGAGCAACAGGAGAGGCTAGTTAAGCAATAAATGTCGACAGTTAAAGAATTAAAAGAACAGATTGTAGGTGACTACAAGACACACACATCGGACACGGGTTCGTCACAGGTACAGATCGCGCTGCTCACGCAGCGCATCAACGAGCTGACGGCCCATTTTAAGATCCACAAAAAGGACAACAACTCGCGGCGCGGCTTGCTTCAATTAGTCTCGCGACGTAGAAAATTGCTTGATTACCTCAAGCGGCGTGATATCGGTGAATACCATGAGATCATTAAGAAATTAGGACTGAGAAGGTAAAGAAGTTAAAAGTGAATAACTAAAAGTGAAAAGTTTAAGGAGATGTAATTTTCACTTTTAGTTTTTAACTCTTAACTAAAAAAGGCTTCTTCGAGCCAAAACGAAAAAGAGATCCTTCGAAGAAATTACCGGCGGTTGCTGAACGTGACAGCTTTATTGCCACCGGACAAATTTGGATCTCAAGTCAAATTAAATAGATTTTCAAAGACGAAAGGGCTTCACGGCACAGTTCCTTTCGTCTTTGTGTTTTTTGAGGATAAGAAATGACAAAGAAATATTTGAATGAGTCAATTAAGCTCGGCAACCACGATCTGATCGTTGAGACGGGCAGGGTTGCCAAACAGGCCGATGGTTCGGTCGTGATACGCTATGGCGACACGATGTTGTTGGTCGCCGCCGTTAGTGCCCACACTGCTAAAGAGGGGCTCGATTTTTTCCCGCTTACGGTCGAATACCGTGAAAATACATTCGCCGGTGGCCGCATTCCCGGAAACTATTTTCGCCGAGAGGGACGCCCTTCGGAAAAGGAAGTTTTGACCTGCCGCATGATTGATCGGCCCGTGCGGCCGCTGTTTGTGGATGGTTACAGATTTGAAACGCAGATCGTCGCATCGGTGATCTCGTCGGACGCCGAAAATGACCCCGATGTGATCGCTATCACCGGTGCGTCGTGTGCCCTGTACTTATCGGACATTCCGTTCCACAACCCCATCGCCGGTGTCCGCATAGGCCTGACCGAAGGCAAATACCTGATCAACCCGACATACGACGAACGCCGCGAATCGGACCTCAGCCTGATCGTTGCCGGCACGGAAGAAGCTATCTGCATGGTCGAATGCGAGGCCAACGAAGTCTCCGAGACCATCATGGTTGAAGCTCTGATGCTTGCTCACCGCGAGATCAAACGGCTGTGCCTGTGGCAGAAGGAACTCGGCAAAGCTCTAGGCATCAAAAAGCGTGTTTTCGAGGTCCCGGCTTTGGACGCACATATCGTTGCCGATGTCGAAAAGACCTGGACGGACAAGCTTCGCAAGGCTCTCGATTCGACCGGACGCGAAAAGATCGAGGTATATTCCGGACTCGATGCACTAAAGAAAGAGGTCGTCGAAAGCTATCCCGAGGACGATCCGGGTGCTCGCGCAACGGCTGGCAAAGCCTACGGCAAGCTCAAGGAAAAGATCTTTCGCGAGGACATGCTTGGCAACAAACGCCGTCCCGATGGCCGCAAATTCTCCGAGATCCGCCCGATCAACTGCGAAGTCGGTTGGCTGCCGCGGGTACACGGCTCGGCACTCTTTACGCGTGGCGAAACGCAGGCGATGGTCAATACGACGCTCGGCACTAAGATGGACGAGCAATATATGGACGACATTGAGAAAGGCGAAGTAAAACGCCGCTTTATGCTCCATTACAATTTTCCGCCCTACTCGGTCGGAGAAACCGGCCGTTTTGGCAGCACTTCGCGACGCGAGATCGGCCACGGCAATCTTGCCCGCCGTGCGATCCAGTCTGTTCTGCCGGACGAAGCCGATTTTCCGTACACGATCCGCATCGTGTCCGACATTACCGAATCAAACGGTTCGTCCTCGATGGCGACCGTCTGCGGCGGCATCCTGAGCCTGATGGATGCGGGTGTGCCGATTAAGAAGCCGGTCGCCGGTGTTGCGATGGGCCTGGTAATGGAAGGCAATCGCTACGCGATCCTCTCCGACATTGCCGG
>JAYVDQ010000669.1:0-10760 GCA_043749325.1 Chloracidobacterium sp.
CTGTAGAAAGCGGTCACGACGGGCCTGCTGTTCCAATTGCGACCCCAGATCCAAAACGCGTCTCGCGTCATCCGATGTTCTGTTCGGATTGCGGGCGTCATACCTACCCTCGAGACGGTCAGCTGCTTTCTTGAATTCATTCGCAAGATCTTTCAGATAGCGGTTATCACCTCGGCCATAGCCTCCATTGTTGCCATAGCCACCGTTGTTCCAGCCCCCGTTGCTGTTGCTGCGGTCATTCAAGTGATCGACCTGGTGTTTGAACGCGACACTGCGATGCTTGAGGTCATGCAAGGTCGAGCGAATATCGCCATAATAGCCATTATTTCCGTATCCGCCGTTGTTGTAACCGCCGTTGCGGCCATAAGGGTCGTTTTGACCGCCGTACTGAGCCGAAGCGATGGCCGGCAAGCATAAAACCAATAAGGAAAATGCCGAAATTGTTATCAAACTTTTGATCTTGTTCATTGTTTTCTCCCTTTTCATAAATCTTAGGCAATGATGTGGCCATTGCTCGATTTGCTTTATGGCAAAGTGCGTGCCAAAACCGGCATCGCAAGCACAAAAAAAATTCAAAGCCATGTAAATACAGGGCTTTGAATGCTCAATAATTTTATTTTCCGGGTGGAAACTCGCTCCGCAATATCGACCATTGTCGCAAATCGTCAATTCGATGTTGCAGATGGTTTATTCGCTTATTCCTAAGGCTTTTGCGGCGCAGATGCGGCCGCCGCTTGCGACTTTGCCGTTAAGCGAATCGATCTTGTCAACGGACTTCAAGATCCGTTCGCGTAGCTTTTCCATAGTGATCGTTGGTTCATTTGCGATCACGAGAGCCGCGATGCCCGAAACGTACGGCGTAGCCATCGACGTGCCCGAAGCCTCACGGTAACCATCGTTCAGCCAGGTTGATAAAATGTCTTTGCCCGGAGCGGCGACGTGAACCGTCTTGACGCCGAAATTAGAAAATGACGCGATGGCATCATTACGGTCGAGTGCCGCAACGCTGATGACATTTGGCAGGTCGTAGTTTGACGGATAATGCGGACGTGAATCGTTATTCGAGCCGTCGTTACCGGCTGCGGCGACAAACAAAATACCCGCTTCACCGGCGGCCCGGATGGTGTCTTCCAAAGCTTTAGATTTGCTGTTTGAACCCCAGCTTGCGCTGATGATGCGGATGTTGACGCCATGTTTTTTACGGTCGATGGCGTAATTGATTGCCTCGATCGCGTCATCTGTCGAACCAAAACCGCCGCGGCCTAAAAATTTGAGGGGCATGATCTTGACATGCCAATTGATGCCGGCGATGCCCTCGCCGTTATCTCCCTCGGCTCCGATTATGCCTGCGCAATGCGTGCCATGGCCGTTGTCGTCCATGGGGTCGGCGATCTTGTCCGTCCCGTTAAAGCCGTTTATGTCGTTAAACGACCCAAGCTCATCATCTGTGTATGCGGGGACGTTTTCGGGCCGGAACCACATATTTTCGCGAAGATCGACGTGCGTAAAATCAACACCGCTGTCGAGTACAGCCACAACCACATCGCTGCTGCCCTTCGTTTTCGTCCAAGCTTGCAGAGCGTCGATATCCGCCCGCTGCTTGCCGCCATCCTGGCCAAGATTGTTGAGGGCCCATTGATCGCCAAATTGCGGATCGTTTGGTTGGAAAGTCCCTGACTCCCGAAAAACAAGGTCGTTCGGGATATCTTTTTGAATCGGATCATCGAGCTTTATCTGGTAATTCGGTTCGGCGTAGGCGACCGTATCCGACATCGCGGAATATTGGTCCGCGACGCTCCGACTATCGGCGTTATCGAGATCGTCAATGACCGACAGGCCGCCGACGGATTCGATCTCATCGGTCAAGCGGTCGTTATTTGCCGAGGCGATCTGCCGTATGCGTTCAAGACTGATGCCCGGCTTGAAGCGAACGAGAACCTCGGGCGAGCCATTTTTAGCCGTTTGAGAAGGTGATTTCAAATCTTCGACACGATTGTGCGTGTCATTAGAATGGTCACGAAGGGCCGATTTCCATCGTCCGATCTGCCCCAAAACCGCCGCCATTGTGATCAAAACTACGGCGATGCCGACATGTATCCAGATATTATTGCGATTCATCTCTAAACTCCGATCTTGCGGACAGGAATGTCCGCGTTCCACTTATGATTCTATGACGTAATTAGCCCCGTTAAAGTTGTGCAGGCGAATCTGGTGTTTATCCGCCCGGTATTCGTAGGTTTTACCGTCCGCACCAAGTTTGATCTGCCAGCCACTCGATATCATCTGTGCGGACATCTCGCCATTGACGGATGCTCCGAGCGACATGTCGGGGAAATCCTTATCCGAAACGCCATGTTCCTCAATCTCGCCGGTAGCGATCTTTAAACGTTTCGCAAGGTCATGTTTTGCACGCTCGGTCGAACTTTCTTTAGTGAAACTCATATAAGATCCGATATTTTCAATATTGCTCTTCTTACGAATCTAAGTCAACGAAAGTTCGGTTTGCCGCGAACCGGGGCAAAACTAAAAAGGATCATGTGCGTTGACGGCGCGAAGTTAGGTTTCGGGTTATTTCAACGATCGCGGGCACGATATACGTCGCACAAGCTATGCCCAAAATGAGCCCAGTGATAAAACGGGAGAGATGCGTGTTTTCCCAAATGCCAAAGATCGTCAGCGACCAGTCAATCGAGATCGGGATCAGCGACAGAAACAGCCAAAATCGAGGCAGCGGTTCGATCTCCGCGATATTTCGCCACAGCGGATAGATCGCGAACCCGGACAGCAGTCCGAAATACACTCCGAAGCATCGAGAACAGACGGCAAATTGCTCGCCTTCGACATGAAACGAACGGGCCGAGATCTGGTGACAAATAAAACCGAAAAAATGGTACAGAGGAGATGAAACGGCGATGAGGCCGTTTGCCTTCGCGAGCGGAGCAAGCAGAATGAGCGAAACCCACGCAAATACCACGGCAATGCCGACTATCCATACGCGAATGGCCTGTTTTCGCATTGTCGCGGCGATGTTTTGCGGGACGTAGTTTTCGGCGGGATCAGACATGCAAGAAAAGTTCTAGCTTCCAGCTACTAGCTGCTAGCGGCTAATAGCTAGCAGCTAGAATTTATCTCTTAATCTATGGCATCTGTACCAAGTGCATTCTCGGTCTCGAGAATGTGATGCGTCGTTTGTATAACCGTGTCCGGGTTTAACGAGATCGAATTGATGCCTCGTTTTACCAGAAACTCTGCAAATTCGGGATAATCCGATGGTGCCTGACCGCAGATACCGATCTTTTTGCCGGCCCGTTTGGCGGCGTCGATTGCCATTGCGACCATTTTCTCGACCGCTCCGTTTCGCTCGTCAAAAAGATGGGCTACCATCTCCGAATCGCGGTCGAGGCCCAAAGCAAGCTGTGTCAGGTCGTTAGATCCTATCGAATAACCATCAAAAATCTCAAGGAATTCGTCAGCAAAGACGACGTTTGCCGGTAGTTCGCACATCGCATATATTTCAAGGTCGTTTTCACCTTGTTTGAGGCCGTGTTCGGCCATCAAGGCAATTACTTTTTTGCCTTCTTCGACAGTACGGCAAAACGGTATCATCGGCTTGATATTTATCAGGCCCATATCCTCGCGAGCCCGCTGCAACGCAAGACATTCGAGTCTGAAACCGGCCTTATAACGGTCGTCGTAATAGCGCGACGCCCCGCGAAAACCGATCATCGGATTCTCCTCGATAGGCTCAAATTCCTTGCCGCCAATGAGCATAGCGTATTCATTGGACTTGAAATCGGACATGCGGACAATCACCGGTTTTGGATAAAAGGCCGCCGCGATACGTCCGACGCCTTCGGAAAGCGCCCGGACAAAAAACTCTTTCGGATCTTCTTCCATGATCCGGCCCGCAATAGTCTCAACATCGGCCTTGTTTTTCAGATTTGGGTAATTCACCAGGGCCATCGGGTGAATGCCGATGTGATTATTGATGATAAATTCTAACCGGGCGAGCCCGACGCCGTCATTCGGCAGACGCGAGACGGCGAATGCGTGGTCAGGGTCGCCGACGTTCATCAATACCTGCGTCCGCGGTCGCTCCTTGTCCGTGATCTTGTGCTTTTCGATCTTAAAATCGATCTTGCCGTAATAAATATTGCCGCGATCCCCCTCGGCGCAGCTTACCGTCACATCGGTGCCGGTGCGTATTTTTTCGGTTGCGTCGCCGGTGCCGACTATGCAGGGAATGCCGAGTTCGCGGCTGATGATCGCGCTGTGGCACGTACGGCCACCGCGTTCGGTGACAATCGCCGATGCGCGTTTCATTATCGGCTCCCACGCCGGGTCGGTCATTGACGTGACGAGTATCTCGCCCGCCTGAAAAGTTCGCAGCTTTGCCGGATCGAGCAGCACATGGGCCCGGCCATGGCCGATCTTTTCGCCAACCGCGACGCCGCTGGTGAGCGGTGCTCCGTGTCCGCCGGTCAGCCTGTATTTCTCGATGTAATTGGTGGTGTTTTGCGTATGGACGGTTTCTGGCCTCGCCTGGAGAATGAAAAGCTCGCCCGTGATGCCGTCCTTGGCCCATTCGATATCCATCGGCTGGCTCTTGCCGGCACGTTTTGAGTAATGGTCCTCGATCTTGCAGGCCCAGTCGGCAAGCTGCAATACCTCAAAACCCGCGAGGCAAAAACGATTTCGCTGTGTCTCGACAACATCGCGCACTTGCGTACCCGTGCCGTCATCGGCGAAGACCATCTTGACCTCTTTGACACCGAGCTTTCGGGTAATGATGGGCCGGAAGCCCAATTTCAGGGTCGGTTTAAAGACTATCCACTCATCGGGCGTCGCCATTCCCTGCACAACCGCTTCGCCGAGGCCCCAGGCACCGTTTATCACCACCGCCTCGCGAAATCCGCTCTCGGTATCGAGCGTAAACATCACGCCCGAACATGCCATATCCGACCTTACCATCGGTTGTATCCCAATCGAGAGAGCAACCTCGAAGTGATCAAAATCCTTAGCGGTCCGGTAGGAAATGGCACGATCGGTCCATAGTGAAGCATAACATTCGTGACAGGCCTCGATTAGCCGTGACTCGCCCTGAACATTCAAAATCGTGTCCTGCTGGCCGGCAAAAGACGCGTCGGGCAGATCCTCAGCCGTCGCCGACGAGCGAACGGCAACCTCGAAAGTCTTTTTGCCGATCCGTTTTCCGAGCTCGCCGTAAGCCGCGATGATCGCCGTCTCGACATCCTTCGGAAACGGCGTTTCGAGCATCAACGAGCGGGCCTCGCTGCCAACCCGAGCGAGTTCGTCCATGTCATTGACATCGAGACCTTTTAGTAATGTTTTTAGCTTTTTGCGGAGACCGTCTGTCTCCAGCAGCAGATTGTAAGCGTGGGTCGTCGTCGAAAACCCGTCAACCGCACGCACGCCTTGGGTCGTTAATTCACGAAAAAGCTCACCCAGGCTTGAACATTTGCCGCCGACAAGCGCGACATCATCCGCCGTGACTTGGCTTAGATCGAGGACGTATGGTTTGGTATCTGCCATAAAGATTTATAGCCACAAAAAGCACAAAAAACACATTGGTTTCTAGTCTTTTGTTTGCGTTTTTGTGCCTTTTGTGGCAATTTTCTTAAAATCGGATGACTGCATCCGGCCCGCCCTCAACATGGACGGTATCGACAAATCGGATGCTCTTCGAATCAGTGGTCATCACAACGGAATGCGTCCGTTTGCCCGAGCCGAAAAATCTCACGCCGCGAAGCAGAGATCCGTCCGTGACACCGGTGGCGGCAAAGATGATCTTTTTGCCCGGTGCGAGATCGTTGGTGTCATAGATTTTATTTGGGTCGGTTATGCCCATCTCGCCCAGCCGTTTCATGACCTCCGCCTCGGGCGGGACCTTCGATTTATCGACACCTAACCGTTCGGGATCCCAAACGAGTTTCGCCAGGATCTCGCCGTTCAGGCATTTCATCGCGGCGGCGGTAATGACGCCCTCGGGGGCTCCACCGATGCCCATCAAGGCGTGAATATTCGTGCCGGCAACGGCAGCCGAGATGCCGGCGGACAGGTCGCCATCGGAGATCAGCCTAATGCGTGCTCCTGCGGCCCGGACCTCGTCAACGAGAGCCCTGTGCCTCGAACGGTCAAGGCACATCACGGTCAGGTCCTCGACATCGCGTCCAAGACGGCGGGCAATATTCTTTAGATTTTCCGTGACCGGAGCGTCAATATCGACGGCGCCGCGGCAAGACGGGCCGACGACGATCTTGTCCATGTAGATGTCAGGGGCGTACAAGAGGCCTCCGCGTTCGGCCGCTGCGAGGACGGCAATGGCGTTATTAGCACCGAGAGCACAAAGATTGGTGCCCTCGAGCGGATCCACCGCAATATCGACCTCCGGAAATTCGGCCCGAGCCTCCTCCGAAAAAATGCCTCCGCCTACTTCCTCGCCTATATAGAGCATCGGCGCCTCGTCGCGTTCGCCCTCGCCAATCACGATACGGCCCCGCATCGGCACGGTGTCCATGACCTCGCGCATCGCTTCAACCGCTACGTGGTCGGAATATTTCCGGTCACCCTGGCCCATCGTCTTGGCGGATTCGATCGCGGCGGCCTCGGTCACGCGCAAAAAGTCCAGCGATAATTCACGTTCTGCTTTAATGTTTTTCATCTTGTATCGTTTGGAACAAAGAACGGATTTTACTTCGATTATTGAAGGTATTTTATCACTTGTCTGTTGTGATTTGACAAGTTAGCCTTCGGATATTACGGTTTTAATTTGCTGTTCGTGAGAACGAGAGGAGAAAATCAGAAGTAAATGACCTATATTGTCACCCCGCCGTGCGTCGAATGTAAGTACACCGATTGCGCCGCCGTATGCCCTGTCGAGGCCTTTCACGAAACACCTGACAGGCTCCTGATCAACCCCGATACTTGCATAGACTGCGACGCCTGCCTGCCGGAATGTCCGGTCGAGGCCATCTTTTCCGATATGTCGATCCCCGAAGAATATATGGATTGGCTCGAAAAGAATGCCGAGGCCGAGAATTACCCGATCATCAGCACAAAAGTACCTGCCCTAATGGGACCGGGATGCTCGGGGCCGCCGGAGTAAGATTAAGATTGGAAAAAGCCGCATTTGCGGCTTTTTTATTTTCACTCAACTTGTAAAGAAAAAGTGTTTGGCCAATGCGACTGCGTTACCTCGTACTTACAAATGCAAAATCCCTCTCTGATAGTTAATCATTCACCGGTTTCGCAATAACTCGAAACCCGGTGTCGTTTTCGCGTTTCCATTTCTCAAGACTGCGACGCGAAGCCGATCGCGAAAGCGACGGATACAGACTCCAGGCACCTCCCCGCACGACCCCGATCGTAGGATCTCCACTGGTTTCGACTGCTTCGTCCGAGGGCGGTCCTTTGTAGATCGAATATACATCTTGTACCCATTCCCACACATTTCCGTGCATATCATACAAGCCAAAGCCATTAGGGGAATAACTTCCGACGCGCACGGTCTTATTAGGAGGTAGGGGGCCAAAGTTTGCTTGAGTGGGGCTAATATTGTCTCCAAACGCAAACGCCGTTGTCATGCCTGCCCTTGCTGCATATTCCCACTGGGCTTCTGATGGCAACGTATATTGGAATCCATCTTGCTTTGCGTTCAAGCGTTTCAGGAATTCCTGTATATCGTTCCAACTAACCTGTTCGACCGGACAATCGGTGCCGCATTGCTCAAACCGACTTGGATTGTATTCCATGACAGCCTCCCATTGACCTTGCGTTAACTCAAACTTACTTATCCAAAAGCCGCTCCTTACGGTCACTCGGTGTCTAGGCGCCTGATCGGAGAATAGAGCTCGACTGCACTGGGCATAATACTTGCGACAATCCGACAGAGCTGAGTCAATCTCAGACTCCGATGAACCCATCACAAATTCACCCGGTGGAATATAAACCAGTTCCATCCCGATTGAGTTTTTGCGAACGGTGCCGGACGTGATCGCTCCTTTAGTGACATTTGGGTTTCCACCAGTATTCGACGGCGGCGTGACGGTCGGTGACTCCAATTGCCGCAATCTGATCCGCGCCAATGGCGCATTTGCACCCGAAGGAAATTCGTTCAGATATGCCTGTATCTTTGACTTATCTTTGCTGTCTTTAATTCCGTCCCAAACCGCCTGTTCGAGCCTTATCTTTGCGTTAACGGCATTTGCACCAGCCGGAAAATCCTTTAGAAAATCACGAAAATCCTGCGGATTTTGGGAATCCTTGATATAACTCCACGCCTCGCGCTCGACAGCCGCCGCGTCCTTTGCCACAACCGTCTCGTTTTTTACGGGCGTTTCGATCTTTCCAGTATCAGACTTTGCAGCCGCTTGCCGGCGGACAAAATAAAAATCGGCCAATGAATTGCCCTCTTTCCACGGCAGCTGCTGCCGGTTTGATCGCTGCCAGACGTCGGCCGACAATGCTTTGACCATCTGGTCGTATTCGACATTTGGCGTTTTTATCTGTTTTAGCAGCGATTCGGTAAAGAGGCCGTTGCGGCCCGCGCCGTCCGACGCCGTTTTGCCCGGTTCGGTCGCGTAAAGCACAAGCGTGCCGGTCGGCGGCGATATTTTGGCGAGGCCGTCGTTATTTGAGCTGTCGCGATAGCCGCGCCAGCTTCGGGCAAAGGGATTATTTCGGCAGGCGTCGAGGATTATGATGTTGAGATCGTTTTTGGCCGTGGTCATCTTTGTCAGCACCATATCGAGCGGAACGGCCTGATACTGAACCTCGTCCTCCTCGGGTATCTCGGCGTCGACCGGAACGAGATAATTTGAGCCATTTACCTGTATCCCGTGCCCGGCGTAATAAAAAAGACCAGTGCCACCACCCGCCAATTTCACGCCAAATTCGCGTATCAGCGTCTCCATCTGACGCTTGTTCTGATTTGTGCCGGAGATGACCTCAAAGCCAAGCAACTTTAACTCGGCAGCCATATCTGCAGCATCATTTGCCGGATTGGCGAGCGGCTTTGCCTTTGTGTAAGCCGCATTGCCGATCACCAGCGCGATGCGTTTATCACTATTGACCGCTCCCTTTTCCTGCGTAAGCTGACGGCCGTCCTGCGCAAGCGCAAGCGGCGCAAGGACAAGCAAATTGATAAGCAAAGCCGTGATTATCCGCATAAGCCACCCGACCTGAAAAGATTTTGACGAGAATCGCGCATATTATACGACAATTTCGTCATATCCCAACTTCCAGATTCAGGCCGGCACTGGAAGAAACTGATAGGCTGCTCGATTCTCCGCAAAATCCGCAAAATACGTCAAACCTCGCAAAATAGCATTTAAAGCGCACGAGAGTTTTGCTAGCGTGATACGGGATTGTTGTAACTGCAATGGTTGCGGCTCTTTGACAATAAACTTGCGGAAAAACGGGAACAAGAAGTTAGCCACGAATTACACGAATGGCACGAATTAGGAAGACCTATCCTCTTGATTAGTGTAATTCGTGACATTCGTGGCTGAAGTCCCTGTGTCTTGTCCTGTGTGTCTCGTCCTGAAATAGGTTTACAAACTTTTTTTCAAAAAACGCGGGACAGAAGCAAAAATGCCGTGCAACTATTGCAAATACAGATAGTTATTTGTCCCGCCCGGGCGTGGGACAAGGCCGGGACAGCGGTGGGACAATGGGACACGGGACAATACCCTTTGCTTCATTAATACCTCCTGACCGATTCAATTCCAACGAATACCGGCACGAACGTTGATTGGCGAACTGACTGTGCGAATCGGCGTCTTTCCCACAGAATACCGCGAATTGAAAATATTTTCGATAGCCGCGTAGATCTGAACCCGCTCATTCAGTCGCCGTCCAATAAATAGATCGATCTGCGTGTACGGTTCGAGCCGTAAAAGGTTTAGGTCGTCGTCGAATTGATGGCTCGACGCTCGCTCCTGCATCGTAAACACCCATTTCGACGACGAATAGCTGGCCCGAAATGTGACTTGATGCCTAGCAACCTGTGGGATCAACAAGCCTTCGAGAATACGATTGGCCGGGAAGGAGCGGACGACCGGCTCGACCAACATATAGCCTCCGGAAAATCCAAATTGTCTGATATTTGTTTCGCCCTCGATCTCTACGCCGCTCGATCTCGTGCTGCCGGCGTTTTGACGCTGGCGGGTGATTAGGGCGGCCGTACTCGTCAGCGTGACGTTCGCGACCGGCCGCTCGACGCCGGTCCAAAAACCGCTTGTCCGTAGATAGCTGCGTTTTCCGGCGAAGCTGACACCTCCCTCAATATTCTTTGCATGTTCGGCCAATAGATTTTCGTTCGCTAACGTCAAAACATTGCCGACCCGGAAGCTGCGATAAAGCTCATTCAACGTCGGCGAGCGAAAGCTGCGCGAGGCATTTGCATAAAACGAAAATCGATCCGTCAGGTGATAAAGGACTGAGAGTTGAGGGCTTACAGATCTTTCATTTCGATCGGCGAATTTAACGGTTGTCCGTTGGTTCGTGGCGAGGGTGAGGGTCGTGCTCAATGCACCGTAATTTTGCCATCCGTCCAATCTCACGCTTCCCGTGACGATCAGCTTATTCCCTACGCGGACGAAATCCTGAAAAAATGCTCCGATGTTATTTTGACGCCCGCCCGCGCCGACCCGTGATGTCGGCAGACCATGCGAATAGCCGATCTCATCACTCGAACCGCGAACGTTCCGAAGTTCGACGCCGCCGACAAAGACCTGGTT
>JAYVDQ010000670.1:0-3270 GCA_043749325.1 Chloracidobacterium sp.
AATGTTCGCGAACTCGAAAACGCCATCGAGCGCGCCGTTATCATCGCCTCTGGGCGGCAGATCGAGCTTGACGATCTGCCGGACGCGATAGGCCGCTCGGCGAACGAGGCGTTTGCCCATGCCCGCCAGGAGCGGGCGGTCGCCGCCGGCGAAGGACGCGCCATTGGCATCGAGATCCAACTGCCGTCGGCGATGGACGAGATCGAAAAACAGGTGATTGAGGCTACGCTTGATTACACCCAGGGCGACAAATCACGGGCCGCGCGGCTCTTGAATATCGGTCGGAAGACGCTGTATCGTAAGCTGGAACAGTTTGAGGCAGAACCCTTGTAGTAGCAACAAGACCGAAGCCCGGAACGGGGGAAATAATAGTGTCTGAAGTAATGGCTCAATTGATTCAATGGATCCCGCTTCTTTTATTCCTGTTTCTTTTTGTAGGGGTAATAATTGCCGAAGTGTTCTGGCTAACCCGCAAGGGTTGGGCGACGTCGGGGCGTTCTGCGGCTTTTGTCTTGCTCTCGGATCTGCTTGGCTTGGGTCTTGGTTCATTAGTAGTTTTTACAATCGTTTTGATCATGTTCATGGCTGTGATGGGGCCGGCCGGCACGGGTAGCGATATCGGAGGTGGTTTCTATACGATAGCTGTAATATTAGCTGTCATAATTCCGCCGATTCTTCTATTCGTCTTGAAATGTCTGTTCCTCGGCTTACTAAAGATCAAATCGGGCGGGCCGGCCTGGATTTACTCGGCGGCAAGCTCACTCCTGGTGTTGGCTATCTGCATCATCCCACCTCCGGTTGTTTTTTACGTACTTTATCACCTGTCGATATGGAAATAATCATCGGCACGGCCGGACATATCGATCACGGTAAAACGGCTCTCGTTAAAGCCTTAACGGGAATTGACGCCGACCGGTTGCCAGAGGAAAAGCGGCGGGGCATAACTGTCGATCTGGGGTTCGCCGAGATTAGTATCGGCGACACGCATTTTGGGTTTGTCGATGTGCCGGGGCACGAGCGTTTTGTCAAAAATATGCTCGCGGGTGCTAGCGGCATAGACATCGTAATTCTGGTAGTCGCGGCGAACGAAGGCGTGATGCCGCAAACCCGTGAGCATTTCGATATCTGCCGGCTGCTTGGTATCACGAATGGGGTCATTGCGTTAACCAAGACCGATCTGGTTGACGCTGAGACTCTGGAACTCGCGCATCTTGAGGTCGGAGAACTGGTCGCAAATTCGTTTTTAGACAAGGCCTCGATCATTGGCGTAAGCTCTCAAACTGGAAAGGGCATTGAACAACTTAAAGACGAGCTGCACCGGATCAGCAATAGTTTGCCGGGACGAGATGACAGGCTCGTTGCCCGCCTGCCTATCGACCGGAGCTTTTCCGTCAAAGGCTTCGGGGCGGTCGTGACCGGAACTTTGGCCTCGGGTGAGATCACCGAGGGAACCGAGATGGAATTGTTTCCGCAAGGGCGAAAAGTGAGGGTTCGCGGCCTGCAAACGCATGGCCGGGCCGCAAAACTGGTGAACGCCGGACAGCGTGTTGCGGTCAACCTGGGCGGTATAGACCATTCCGAAATAACACGGGGAATGACGCTTGTCGAAAGCGGTACGCTGCGGCTTACTCAAGTCGTCGATGTTGAGATCGACGTTTTGCCCGGTGCTACCAGGCCAATACGCTCGCGTCAGCGTGTGCGTCTGCATATCGGGACGGCCGAAGAGTTAGCGCGAATTCAAATCCTAAATGAAACAGGCGAGATCACACCCGGCCAAAAAGACCTTGCTCAGATCAGGCTGGAAAGACCGATCCTCGCTATTCCCGGCGAGAGATTTATTATCAGGAGTTATTCGCCGTCGGCGACGATCGCCGGTGGCCAGATGATCGACGGTCATGCGACGAAGCACCGTCGCAAGGAATTTGGCGGAGTCAGGGAAAGGCTTGCGGCTTTGCGAGACGCGGGCGAAAATGACGCTGCAAGAGTGATCTTGATGTTGAACGCTAAGGGAAATGCGGGGCTTAGTTTTGAAAACCTTCAGGCGTGGACGGGATTAAGAAGCAAGAAATTACGTAACGCGCTCGATGAGGGTGTTCAGTCGCGATCTATCGTCGATGCCGCCGGACGCTTCATGAGTTCGACGGCTTTCGACCAGCTTTTGCGATCTACGGAGAAAGCCGTCGAAGATTCTCATAAACGCGACCCGCTTTCAAAAGGCATGCCCAGGGAAACTCTGCGGGAAAGCGTTTTTGCGTTTCTTCCCGACGAGACATTTCGGTCGGTCATTTCGACGCTGGAGACCGAAGGTAAGATCGTTTTGGACAAGGAAACCATTCGATCAGCGTTTTACAGAACAGAATTCTCGCCAGCCGAAGCAGCGTTGAACGACAAGATCGCCAGCATCTTTCGGCAAGCCGGGCTCGAGGTGTCAAAGCTCGACGATGCGCTGGCTGAGGCTGTTTCGGGTACAAAATTTACGCCTCCGGAAGCAAGGAAATTTCTTCAGAGGTTTCTGGACGCCGGTGAAATTGTAAAAGTCACAGACGAGTTTTATTTTGCCCGAGAGGCGGTAGACCGGGTGATCGCCGAGGTTCGAAAATATGCCACCGGAACCACCGACCGCCTGATCGACGTACCGCAATTTAAGGAGATCGCCGGTGTTTCGCGAAAATATGCGATCCCTTTGCTAGAATATTTTGACCGGTCGAAAATAACCAGGCGGGCTGGCGATAAGCGCGTTATTTTGTAATGAGAAAATTTCTGACCGCGAGATGGCAGGATCTGATAATGGCGAACTATGCCGTCGATCCTCTCTTGCTTGAGAGCCGTGTGCCGCACGGGACCAAACTCGATCTTCAGGACGGCAAATGCTTTGTCAGCCTCGTCGGGTTTATGTTTCTCGATACGCGGGTTCTGGGGTTGCCGATACCGTTTCACGTCAATTTTGAGGAAGTGAATTTACGCTTTTACAACAAGCTCATCGCCGACGGCGAGACACGCCGGGCGGTGTGTTTTGTAAAAGAGATCGTGCCGCGATTTGCGATCGCGACGGTTGCGCGGGTCGTGTACGGTGAGCCGTACGAGTGTTGGGAAATGGATCATACTCGCACAGAGACGAATGTAAGCTACTCTTGGGAAAAGGCTGGCCGTAAAAACCATATTGAGATCGAGATCGGCGAGAGCCTTGGCGTGCCGGCCGCAGGGTCGCACGGTGAATTTATTATCGAGCATTATTGGGGCTACACCGACCGGGGCGGCGGCCGGGTCGAC
>JAYVDQ010000671.1:0-3546 GCA_043749325.1 Chloracidobacterium sp.
ATGATCTGCCGCATCTTCGACGTAGTTTCATCATGGAAAGCTGAGGCTCCAACAACCGTTGACGGCGTATATGTCGGCTGCACACTGGCTGAGGCCGAAGGCTGGCCGCCGGCCAAGGCCGTCTCGATGTCACGTTTAATAATGCGTCCATTCGGGCCGCTGCCGATGATGGTTTTAAGATCGATCGCATTTTCGGCCGCCATTCGAGCCGCTATTGGCGAAACGATCAGGCGCCCATTTGATTGCGGATTGCGGATTGCGGATTGCGGAATCGAATTGACGGCATGTTTAGTTGCGGGTACTGTTACTGCCGTCCTGGCGGCTGCTTTCTCGCTGTCCTCTGTGCTCTCTGTGGTAGTTTCTGCTTTGCCGCCCGCTGACGCCGGCGGTTCTGACTTTGCGGAGCCGTTCGATGTGACTTCGCTCAATAATGCAGAAATGTCCTCACCTTTATTACCGATGATCGCGATAGCTTCGCCAAGGAGAGCAGTATCCCCGGCGCCTTTGAGTATCTTCAAAAGCGTGCCGGCCGTCAGCGCGGTCATTTCCATCGTGGCTTTGTCGGTGTCGACCTCGGCAAGCGTTTCGTTGGCCTCGTAGCTGTCGCCTTCGTTTTTGACCCAGCGTGAGATTTGCCCCTCTTCCATAGTGGGCGAGAGCTTCGGCATTAAAAATTTTTCCGCCATATAACTAAACTAATCCAACCGTTTTAATAGTTTCAAACCTTCGTTCCACTCGCCAAATCCGGCCCCGGGATTGATATGTCCTTTCGCCCCTACGTTTACAAGGTCGCTGCCCCACGCATCGGCGAATTGAACCGCACGTTCGAGCGTAATGTACTGGTCATTCGTGCTTGCAACGACAACGCTCGGAAACGGCAGCGGTTCCCGCGGTATAGGCGCAAAGCCCTTTGTTTCAAATCTATACGATGCAGCCTCGCAATCGCTCGGCCCGACCAGAAAAGCACCTTTGATCTTCGTGCCAAATTCTTTCGCCCAATTTGCAACAGCAATGCAGCCGAGACTGTGAGCAACCAAAATGACATTTTCCCAACCGGTTTCCTGAACATCAGTTTCAATTTTTGCGATCCAATCGCTGCAAACCGGCCTATCCCACTCCGTCTGCTGGATCCGGCGAAATTTATCGGGAAACTCTCGTTCCCAGCGACTTTGCCAATGGTTCTCGCTCGAATTCGTAACGCCCGGAACTATCAAATATTGCGTTGCCATTCTATAGTGTCCGGTTTGCACGGATCATCGCTAACCGCTCTTCGCGTGTCAATTTCCGTGCGTTATAGCCACTGTCGCCATACGGCACAAGCTTTTCCAGCCAAAGATCTTCGAGTGTTACGAGATCGGCCTTGTAATCGTAATTTGGATCGTCTCGCGGCTCGACAGTCTCGATCGTTTCAAATGCAAAGGCCGCTTCGCCAAGTTCATTCCAATTTGCTTGAAGCCTCTCGCTCGCATGTTGTCCGGCGTTTAATGCAAACTTGTGCCGGTTGATCTTTCCGGGGATATTCGTGCTCGAATCTACAAAGACCTTCTCGTTCGTGGTGTTCCTGATCTGAAACACTCCCATCGGCCGATGAGAAAGCTTGTATTCGAGCAGTGCCGCTTTCCTATCCATTACAAATAACAAACCTCTTTCACTGCCGCGACGATCTTCGCCACGTCCGGTAATGCCAGAGCCTCAAGATTTTTCGCGTACGGCATCGGCGTTTCGGCACACGAGATGCGTTTGATCGGGGCGTCGAGATAATCGAACGCATGATCCATGATCTGGTACGAGATCTCGGCACCGACCGACGCGAATGAGTGCGATTCCTCGGCAATTACGAGGCGATTGGTTTTCTTGACCGAATTCGCGATCGTATCGATGTCGAGCGGCTTGACCGTACGCGGGTCGATGACCTCGACCGATACGCCAAATTCCGTTTGCAGAAGCTCAGCGGCCTGCAAAGCCATCGGCACCGTCATCGAGCGGGCGACGATCGTGCAGTCCGTACCCTCCCGTTTTACATCGGCCACTCCGAGCGGAATCGTGAAATCTTCATCCTCCGGGACCTCGCTCTTTAGGCCATACATACGCTCTTGTTCGAGAAACATTACCGGATTGTCATCGCGAATTGCGGATTTGAGCAATCCCTTGGCGTCCGCCGCCGTCGACGGCATGACAACCTTTAACCCGGGGAAATTTGCATAAAATGCCTCCAGAGCCTGCGAATGCTGTGACGAAACCTGGTATGCCGAGCCGTTAGGGCCGCGAAAAACGATCGGGACCTTAAACTGGCCGCCGGACATATAGAGCATCTTCGCCGCGTGGTTGATGATCTGATCGGCTGCGAGGATCGAAAAATTCCACGTCATAAATTCGATCACCGGCCTCAGGCCCGCCATCGCCGCTCCGACACCGACCGATGCAAATCCCAATTCGGTGATCGGAGTATCGACGACGCGTTTGTCGCCAAACTCTTTCCACAAACCGCGAGTGACTTTGTATGCGCCATCGTATTCGGCAACCTCTTCGCCCATCACGAAGACGTTCTCGTCTCTCAAAATTTCTTCACGCAACGCCTGATTAAGTGCGTCGCGAATTGTCATAACTGCCATAAATTAGCCAATACCTAGTTCTCGTTTAACTTCCTCTAAACTCATATTCGCTTTCCCGGCATCCTCTTCTCGGGCGTCACGAAGGTCGAGAATATCTTCGATGTCTTCAAGCCATTCCTGAAGGGCTTTATATTCACTGTAAGGCAACACGGCAAACTCCCGTTCGCCGTTCTTGCTGAGAAACTCAGGGTGTAGTTCGATGGTCGTATTCATCTTAATAAGCCTCTCGTCTATTCTTAATTCGACGAACAATAAGTTTGTCCGATTCAAGGTCAAATAGCACTCTATAATCCCCAACTCGAAGTCGATATCCGGTTTCAAAATCCGTAAGACGTTTAACGTCCCCAGTGAGTCCGCTCTTTAGACCACCGATCTTCGATATTATTCTCTTTGCAAGATGACCATCTAATTTTCGAAGGTCTTTCCATGCTCTTGGAGAAATCTCGACGATGTATTCCATCCCGTTACTTATGCGTAAACGTGGGTCAAAAGCTCACTCTCGGCCGGCCACGGGCTCTCGTCGGCGAATTTGACCGCGGCAGCGACGGCCTCGACGGCCTCCTGTTCGATCTTTTCAAAATCCTTGTCACCCAACACTTTGGCTTCCTTCAAACTGTCTTTGAACAGCACGATCGGGTCGCGTTCCTTATATTTCGCAATCTCCTCGCGTGTACGGTAATTTCCCGGGTCGGACATCGAGTGGCCCATGTATCGATAGGCCCTGACTTCGAGAAGTGTCGGCGAACCGTCCTTTCTCGCCCGTTCGATCGCCCTCAGCGTCGCGTCGCGAACGGCCATAACATCCATGCCGTCGACAAATTCGTTTGCCATTTCAAAAGCATCGGCCTTTTTCGCGATACTACTCGAGCTCATCGCTCTTTCCTGCGAGGTGCCCATGCCATACTGGTTATTCTCGCAGATGTAGATGCAGGGA
>JAYVDQ010000672.1:0-8693 GCA_043749325.1 Chloracidobacterium sp.
TCTATCGCGGGCGGGTGCTCAAAAGCCCACCGGACAACAAGACGCGGCCGACCTCGGACCGTCTGCGCGAAACTCTCTTTAACGTGCTGACCCCGCGAATTAATGAGGAAACGCGATTCCTCGACCTCTGTGCGGGCACCGGCGCGATCGGGATCGAGGCAATATCACGAGGTGCATGGTTTGTCACTTTTGTTGACCGTTCTAAAAGGTCCTGTGCGCTGATCGAGGAGAACCTTGACAAACTCGCCATTCCCGAATCGCAGACCGAAATTCACGGCCTGGCCGCGGAGAATTTTAGCGGCCGCGAACACGCGACCGCATGGGATATCGCATTTTTCGATCCTCCGTACGAATCGGATTATTCGCTGGTTATGCACGATTTTGGCTTTAAGAGCGATCTGCTTCGCGATGGAGGGGTGCTCGTCGTCGAGCATCATACAAAAAAACAAATGCCTGACATGATTGGCAATTTGCGACGCTGGCGAGTTCTGAAGCAGGGCGAAACGAGTTTGAGTTTTTACGAAGCAAATTAAAAAGATCGATTCATTTGTTCATCGGCTCATTAGTTCATTTATGTGGCTGGTGGAGTGAAATAATGAATAAATGACAAAATGAACAAATGAAAATTCTGGTTTGGCTTATCCTGTGCCTGATCTGGGGCACGACATGGATATTTATCAAGGTCGGCCTCGAAGATCTGCCGCCGATCGGTTTTGCCGCCGCGAGATTTCTGCTCTCGGTCGCGATCCTGCTTGTTTTGATCCGCATGTCGAGAATTCCGCTGCCGAAAACCGGCAAGGAATGGCGTCTCATCGCACTCACCGGCGTCCTGCAATTTTCGATCAATTACAGCATGGTTTTTTGGAGCGAACAGTATATTACGTCCGGACTTGCTGCCGTTTTGCAGTCAATGATCACGGTCTTCGGCCTTGTTCTGGCTTGGATATTCCTGCCAAACGAACGCATTACGCCGCAGAAGATAATCGCCGTACTGATCGGAGTGTTAGGGGTTGCCGTAATTTTCATCGACCAACTTCGGATCGAAAACTGGATGGCCTTTCTCGGCTGCGTCGGCATCGTCGTCGGAGCTTACGCGGCGGCGCAGGCTTCGATATTAATAAAAGCAAAAGCGGGCGGCGTTCATCCCGCCGCGCTCGTTTTTGCTCAAATGATCTGCGGCCTGCCGGCGGTCATAATTTACAGCCTCATCCGCGAGGGCAACCCGCTCGCATTTCATTGGACATGGAAGGCCATTGTCTGCGTTCTCTATCTGAGCGTGTTCGGAACGGTCGCGGCATTTTGGCTTTATTATTGGCTTTTGAGTAAAATCGAATCGACCAGGGCGATGATGATCTCGCTCGTGACGCCGCTACTGGCGGTAATAATCGGGTGGATCGTGCTTGGTGAAAAGCTGCCGCCGCAAACCGGTATTGGTGGACTGCTGATCATCGCGGGCATCGGATTGATCGTCTTTCAAAGAAAAAAACTTGAAACCACAGATGAACACGGATTAACACAGATATAAAAAACTACTTATCTGTGTCCATCTGTGTTTATCTGTGGTTAAATTTCTTATGTTTTTTAAATTCACAACAGCCGGCGAATCGCACGGAAAGGCTCTTGTCGCAATCATCGAAGGCCTCCCGGCCGCGCTCGATATCGACGTCGGGGCGATCAATCACGAACTCTGGCGGCGTCAGCAGGGCTACGGCCGCGGCGGACGGATGAAGATCGAGACCGACACAGTGGAGATATTATCGGGCGTACGTCACGGTAAAACGCTAGGTTCACCGATCGCGTTGATGATCAAAAACGATGATTTTGTCCATTGGCAAGACGTAATGTCGTCCGAGGTCTTAGAAACCGAGACCAAAAACCCGCGGACGGTCACACGCCCGCGTCCCGGCCACGCCGATCTGGCCGGTGGGCAAAAATATCAAACCCGCGACCTCCGCGACATTCTGGAGCGTGCCTCGGCCCGCGAGACCGCTGCCCGCGTTGCTTGTGGAGCTTTTGCCAAACAGCTCCTCGCGGCATTTGGGGTCGAAGTAAAAAGCCATGTCATTAAACTCGGACACGTCCAGATCGTTCCGCTGAACCAGACGTGGGAAGCCATCTCGGCGATTCCGTCCGATTCCCCGTTGAATTGCGCAGATGAACACATTCAGTCCGAGATGATAAAACTCATCGATAAGGCAAAGTTCGATGGCGATACGCTCGGTGGGATTTTCGAGGTCGTCGCCAAAGGCCTGCCGGTCGGCCTCGGTTCGCATACGTCCTGGGAAGACAAACTCGATGGCCGGATCGCCCGCGCCATCATGTCGATCCACGCGGTCAAGGCCGTCGAGATCGGCGAAGGCGTTGCAAACGCCGGGCGTCCGGGTTCGCAGGTACACGACGAGATATTCTTCGAAAAGTTAAGAGTAGAGAGTGGAGAGTTGAGAGAAGAAACCGGCGACCCAGATTCACTCTCCACTCTCCACTCTCCACTCTCCCCTGGCTTTATCCGTAGCACAAACCGTGCCGGCGGACTCGAGGGCGGCATTACCAACGGCGAAGAGCTTCGCGTCCGGGGCTACATGAAACCGATCTCAACGCTCCGCAAACCGCTCCATTCGGTCGATATCGATACCAAGTCCGAAGACCTCGCCGCCTTCGAACGCTCCGACATCACCGCCGTTCCCGCCGCCGGCGTCATCGGCGAAGCCATGCTCGCCATCGTCCTGGCAAACTCAATACGGGAAAAATTCGGGGGCGATTCGATGGGTGAGATGAAAAGGAATTTTGACTCATATCAAGACTCCATCGGAACTTACTGAGACGCATCGATCGGGTCAGTACCACCCGCTACCGCAGGTGATACTGACTCGTCTGACGAAATCGGCTGCGGTGAAGAAAAATTAATCACCCTACTAGGTTCAAGCGCCCGATTTTTGATAAAATCCATTACGTTTTATTTTCAAACAAGCCGGAGACCAAATCCAGTTAGTACAAGGAGATCTCTATGAAAAAACCTCTAATACTCTGTATCGCATTTATCTTTGTAGCTTTATTCGCGGTCGCCGCGTCGGCACAGGGCGGTACCGAACCACCTGCTAAACCAAAAACCGAAGAGCCGAAAAAGGAGGCCAGTCCATTGCTTGCAAAATGGGATGTGGTTATTGCGGCGCCGGGGCAAGATTATATCGGCACTCTAAAACTCGAAAAAGCGGGTGAGGCCTATAAAGGCTCGGTGACGACCGAGCTGGGCGAGGCACCGCTGGCCAACATCAAGGTCGAGGGCGACTCTTTCACATCCAACATTACCGTCAACGCTCAGGGTCAGACATTAGATGGAACGATGTCAGGCAAGCTAAAAGATGGAAAGCTTAGCGGTGTAATAAATCTTTCGGCCGTGGGTGAGATTCCATACACGGGCAAGAAATCTTAGGCCTCGCATCCGCTTAAATCATCAACGAGCGCTGGGGCAGTCTGCAAAGTCAGGCTGTCCCGCCAATATCACGCCGATATTGCATCCCGTCAAAACTTATCTTACCCGCAGCGGAATAAGCCGACGCTAACGCGGCTGCAAGGTTGTCGCCTGTGGCTGTCACGCCAAGGACGCGGCCGCCCGACGTAATACTCAACCCACCAGGCCCAAGCGCCGTTCCCGCGTGAAACACTTCAATGCCACTTACTCCGGACGCATCGTCCAAACCGTGAATCACATCGCCGGTTCGCGGTTTGCCTGGATAACCCTCCGACGCAAGCACCACGCACGCCGAGTTTCCGGGCCGCCATTTGATCTCAAGACCGTCTAACGTTCCCGCGAGCATCGCTTCGCAGATATCGACTAGATCGGTTTCGAGGCGGACGAGGATCGCCTGCGTTTCCGGGTCGCCAAAGCGGACATTGTATTCGAGCACCTTCGCTCCGTCCTTTGTCATCATCAGCCCGATGAACAGCACGCCGCGAAACGGATACCCTTCGCGTACACAGCCCCGCAGCGTCGGACGTATGATCATGTCGGTGATCTCGGCTATCTGCCCGTCAGAGAGCAGCGACGCGTCCGTGATCGTGCCCATGCCGCCAGTGTTGGGGCCGGTGTCGCCCTCGCCGATGCGTTTGTGATCGCGGGTCGCCGGCATCACGGCAAATTGCTCGCCGTCGGCAAATGCCAGAAGCGATACCTCGCGTCCAACGAGACATTCCTCAAGAACGATCTTTTCGGCCGCGGCGGTGCCGACAAGCTCCGTCATTTCGTTAATAGCGGCGATCGCTTCGGCACGGTTTTGGGCGACGACTACGCCCTTGCCCGCCGCGAGGCCGTCCGCTTTGACAACGACCGCTTTCGATGGATCCCCAAAATCGCCGCTCTCCAGTTCTAGCAAGGCAAATCCGGGCGAATGAGCGATTACGTATTTTGATGTGGGAACGCCGTGGCGGGCCATGAAATCTTTGGCAAAAGATTTGCTCGATTCAAGTTGCGCGGCTTCGCGTTTGGGGCCTATCACTCTCAGGCCCCGGCTCTCAAATTCGTCGACGATCCCTAGAGCGAGCGACACTTCGCCTCCGACAAAAGTCAGGCCGATCGCATTTGCGGCAGCAAAACCGGCAAGTGCCTTTACATCGTCTGGCTTTATGTCTACACATTCGGCGATCCGGGCGATCCCCGCATTCCCATTGGCGCAAAAGAGCCGATCAACCTTTGAGGATCTACGAAAACTGCGGCAGATAGCGTGCTCGCGTCCACCCGAACCGGTCACCAGGACATTCATAAAAATGGATTATTAAGTATATTGGTCAAACCAGTGCTTGACACTAAAATCCGATAGTTGTAACTTCGAGTTCATTCACCTTAAAATGACTGAACAGATTCTACGGTCAGACCACTCCTAGAATCTACTACAAAAACTCTCTTTTGCCGAAGTGAGCATGGCCCTAAGCGGAGTGTTTGGTTATGTCCGACAGCGACTTTGAAGAGATCAGCGAAATCACGGGATTAAACGCCGTGGTCGAACAGGAAGTTTCGGATCTGCCGATCTTCTGTATAGACTGCGCTCACGAATTTATCTGGACGGCCGGCGAACAAGTATTTTTTCGCGAAAAGGGTCTCCTGAACCCGCCTAAACGCTGCAAAGAGTGCAAAAAAGCAAAAAACCGCCGGCTCGAGGCTATCGAATTGGCCCATACCACGGGTCAAGCGCATAAGATCGAGGTCAGCGCCGACTGTGCCAGATGCGGCGAGTCCACGACCGTTCCTTTTTACCCGTCGCAGGGCCGCCCAGTCTATTGCCGGGATTGTTTTACCGCAATAAAAATTGATATGACCAATGGTGCAAAGGCCTGAGAGATCCCGTCCGTCTAGCCGCCGACATGAACGTTTGGCCGCATCTCCGGATCGTTTTCAGCCTGCCGCAGTATCTCACGGGTCACGGGAGCCGTATCGCCCTCGCCAAACAAAATATACCTGGCCAGATAAATAAGCGGATTGCCCTCGCTCCAGCCAAAATATACATGCGGTATTTTACCGGTGCGATCACGAAGATAAAGCAAAAACGCCGCAATAGCATTGGGAACCGCCGGGGCCTGTGTGCGAAGAATCCTGTAGCCGTCAACGTCAACCCCCCTAATAAAGAGCTTGCCTTTAAATTCCGACGCGTCACCTGTTTCGACCTCGTAAAAGAGGATCGGATCTGATGACGGAATGTGATTATCGACCCGTTTCTCGTGCTCCTTAAAGCGGTACTCCGTCATATCGCCGGTTTCCTTGCGATTGGTGACGATACGGATCGAGCCCTCGGCCTCAACCTCTTCGAGAAATGCCTTGGCCGCGTCATCAAGTTCGATCTTGTCGATCCGGATCTCGGTCGACCGCATCGCCCGCGAAATAAATGACGCCGCGATGATCGCAAAAATAAACATCGAAGCGATCTTTATGCCGTCCGGCCTCTCAAAGACATTTGCCACGGTCGTGTAAACGAAAACGGCTGAAATCAACCTAAAAGCCCATGTCCATTTACTCTTTCTACGGCGCGCGGATATCGACACAGCTATCGCGGCGGACGACATCAGCACCAAAACACCCGTTGCGTAAGCTCCCCCCTGAGCATCGACGTTTGCCTCAAAGATCCAGGTAACGAGGAAACAGATCGCCGTAAAAACCAGGACGAGCGGCCGCGTCGCCCGTGACCATTCGGGGGCCATGCCGTATCGCGGCAAATATCGCGGAACAATATTGAGCAACCCGGCCATGGCCGACGCCCCCGCGAACCACAGGATCAGGATCGTGCTGAGATCGTATATCGTGCCGAATATCTCGCCAAGATATTGATGGGCAATGAACGCTAGCGCACGGCCATTTGCCTTACCACCGTCCGTTGAGGCTTTTGCCGCAGTTTGCTCCACCGTGCATCCGCAAAACTCAGGCGGTGCGTGCGAAACCACCGTGGAGCCGCAATCGATCCGTGGGCAAAATTCTTCCCTCTGTATCAAAACGCTCGTCATGAAACTGCTAAAAATGAGCATAAAACTCATTATCAACGCCGCCGTGATCAACAGTTTACGGGTATTGCCGATACGGTTGGGCCGCTTGACGAGCGGCATGACCGAGACACCGGTCTCGAACCCCGAAAGGCCAAGAGCAAGCCTGGGAAAGCTCGTGATAGAAAGCAAAATGATAGCGGCGTACCCGGTGAACTGAAATGGCCCGCCCAGGGACATCTTCGCCGCAAACAGGGCGGTCCGCCAATTTCCGACCATCTCGGGGTGATTGACGATCTCGATCATGCCGCGGCCGATCACCACTATATTTAAGATTAGGTAGATCGTGACCAGCACGACGGCGATGTCGATCGCTTCCTTAAAACCTTTAAGGAATACAAGGCCAAGTAAGGCGATCAGAGCCAGCGTAACGATAACCGGATGATCGAGAAATGGCAGCGAAGCCCGGACAAACGGGTTTTCTGTTACGTGAGCGGTTGCGTCGGCGGCCGAGAGAGTGATAGTGATCACGAAATCCGTGGCCACAAACCCGAGAAGCACGAGGACGAAAAGCTTGCCTTTCCATCGCGAAAGCAAGGCTTCGAGCATTGCGATCGATCCCTCTCCGTGGGGGCTTTCCTTAGCGACGCGGCTGTAGATCGGAAGCGCCCCGAAGAGTGTCAGGAGCACGAGGATGAGTGTTGCGACCGGGGAAAGGGCCCCTGCGGCGAGAAATGCTATACCCGGCTGGTATCCGAGCGTCGAAAAATAATCGACACCTGTGAGACACATCACCTTCCACCAGGGATGGCTGTGATGTCGGCCTTCAGGTGCCGCCGGGCCTTCGATCTCGGAGACGCTTCCGCTATAAAGCCACTTCTTGAACCAGCTTTCCCCGCTAGTTTTCATACCCCTCAAAAATCAAAAGACCGCCGTTCTAAAACTCAAGCGGTGCTTCTATAAAGTTAAAAATGCAAATTCGCTGGTAACTACAGGCCGTCGAATGCTCGAATGCTTTCGTTCGAGCGAAACAGATAAATTCTACGCTGATTATTTACAAGGTCAAGTTCACCGATGTGCAGAAAAAATAAAATGGGGGCGCCGTCTCCCACACCGTCGCCCCCGTGGCCGCGCGAACGCGACCGGATGTTCACCGGGAGGTGAACAAACACAATTATCCACACGCCCGCGAAAAAAAGCAAACGAGCTAAGGTGCTTTAATAAAAAGGGTTGTTAAGAAAAATCAGTAAGTGGTCAGTTTACCTTTAGAGCACCTATGACAGCGGCTTTTGAGCCATCTTCGCCGCGGGCAAAAATGCTATAAACGCCGGGCGGCGTTTCGGGATCGACCATTACGAAAAGGCTGATGACCGAAACATCGTCACCAAAATCCTGATGTAATAATGTTAACGGGACAACGTGCAGGAAAGGAGAGGCAAATTCGATCTCTATCGTCTTGGGATCGAGGCCCTTACCGCCCAGGTAGATCATCTGTTGGCGGCCGCTCTCGACTGAGAAGCCTGATTCACCGAGCTGGCCATTAACTCCAAAAAAATCCAGCGCCAGTGATGATGGGCCAAACACAATTTTCTGATTGAGGAACGATGTTTCGCCGGTCTCGATCTTTAGCTCACCTAATTCGCCGCTCGATGATCCGTTTGTTCCAGATTTCGCTTTCCAATAAAAGTTGTGTGGCCCGGGCGGCAGACCGCCAAGCCGAAACCTGCCGTCGCTAGCAACGTCCGTCTGGGCGAGCACCCTTCCCGTCGAGCTTTCTTCGGCCCAGACACGCAGGTTTTTGAAAGATTTACCTGCCGGGACCGTCAATTTGCCCGCAACGGACGAACAGCAGTCTTCCTTTTCCGCTCCCGCCCAATACAGGTCGCGAATCGCGGTAATATCACTTTCCGCCAAAACACGGGACCCCATATCAACAAAACCGAGTGCTCCGACCTTAGCCAGCTTCTCCGACATCGCTGCACCTATAACGCTCGAATGCTTCAATCCGAGCAGATGTCCTATCTCGTGTGTCAGAGTGGATTGGAGGTCAAAGGTGCCAACGGTCCCGTCGGTCGAGAATTGCTGAAACGGGTTTAAGACTATATCGGCTTCGGTAATAAAACCCCGGCGATTGGAAAAAATTTTTGTAAGAGCGGCGACGGACTGAGTATCGTCACCAAAGAGCAAAAGATTCTCAGCTGACGGAGCGATGGTAATAATACTGACGCCGT